>NZ_FMCI01000169.1 GCF_900091845.1 Streptomyces sp. SolWspMP-5a-2 | reverse complement strand
CGCTGCCGAGGGCGGCGGAGCTGACCGGCCGCAGCGCGCGCGAGCTGCGCACCGACCCGGCGGCCAACGTGGCGGGCGGCGCCGCGCTGCTGGCCGAGGCGCAGCGCGGGCTGGGCGCACCGCTCAGCTCCGACCCGGCCGACTGGTACGGGGCGGTGGCCCGGTTCTCCGGCGCCGACGACACCGCGACGGCCGCCGCGTACGCCGACGACGTCTACCGGGTGCTGCGCGACGGGGAGGAGCGCACCACGGACGCCGGGCAGCGGGTGACGCTGGCGGCGCAGCCCTCGCTGGCGCCCGACACCGCTTCCCTCGCCGGGGCCGGGCTGCGCAAGGGGTCCGCGGACGGCACCGAGTGCCCCCGGTCGATCTCCTGCGCGTGGGTCCCGGCGCCCTACGAGGAGTTCGGCGACCACGACTACGGCAACCACGACCTCGGGGACCGTCCGGCCGCGCAGAGCATCAAGTACATCGTCGTGCACGACACCGAGGGCGCCTGGGACGGCGTCCTCAACCTGGTGCAGGACCCGACGTACGTGTCCTGGAACTACACGCTGCGCTCCACGGACGGCTTCGTCGCGCAGCACGTGAAGGCGAAGGACGTGGCCTGGCACGCGGGGAACTGGTACGTCAACGCCAAGTCGATCGGCCTGGAGCACGAGGGGTTCCTCGCGGCGCCCGACTCCTGGTACACGGAGGCGATGTACCGCTCGTCGGCCCGTCTGGTGCGGTACCTCGCCGCGAAGTACCGCATCCCGCTGGACCGCCAGCACATCCTGGGCCACGACAACGTGCCGGGTCCGACGGCGTCCACGGTCTCCGGGATGCACACCGATCCCGGCCCGTACTGGGACTGGCGGCACTACTTCGAGCTGCTGGGCCACCCGTTCCGGGCGACGGCGGGCAGGCACGCGTCGCTGGTGACGATCCGCCCGGAGTACACGGCGAACCGGCCCTCGTACACGGGCTGTGTGACGGCCGGGACGGAGTGCGCGTCGCACGGTTCGAGCGAGGTGCGGCTGTACACCGGGCCCGGGACGTCCTACCCGCTGGTGAAGGACGTCGGGCTGGGCACCGCGCCGACGACCGGGGTGAACGACCTGTCGTCCCGGGTCTCCACCGGGCAGCAGTACGCGGTCGCGGGCCGGGAGGGTGACTGGACGGCGATCTGGTACCTGGGGCAGAAGGCCTGGTTCGAGAACCCGGCGAAGCGGCCCACGGCGGTGCCCGCGTCCGGCCGGGTGGTGACGCCCAGGGCGGGGGCCGCCTCGGTGCCGGTCTACGGGCGGGCCTATCCGGAGGCGGCGGCCTACCCCGCGGGGGTGCCCGCGCAGGCGGTCTCGCCGCTGCCGTACACGCTGCCCGCGGGACAGCGCTACGTGGTCGGGGACCGGCTGCCGGGCGAGTACTACTACGCGGTCACCTTCACCGCCGACGCGCACCGGGTGGTCGTCGGCGAGGACCTGTACTACCAGATCCAGTACGGCCACCGGGTGGCGTACGTGCGGGCCGCCGACGTGGACGTCGTGGCGGCCCGGTAGCCGCTCAGCCCTGCTGGAACAGCTCCGCCGGGAGCGGTTTCAGCAGGGCGTACAGGTCGTCGGTGATGGGGCGGTCCCAGGCGGCGATGGTCACCAGGACGTTGTCGCTGCGGTCGAACTGGACGCAGGAGATCCGGCTCTCGGAGAGCTTGAGGCGGCGCACGATCATCAGGTTGTCGCCCTGCATGACAGGCATGTCCTCGACGCCGACGACGGTGATCTCCTCGTCGTTCTCCAGCGCGAGCAGGAGCTGGGCCACCTCGAAGGGGACCTCGTCGTCGGCGGTCTCGCGGGCCGGGGAGCCCTCGGGGAGGTTGCCGATGATCATCGCGGGGCCGCGGCCGCCGAACAGGTCGTAGCGGAGGAAGACCCCCTGGCAGCTTCCGTCGGGGGCGGGCAGCAGACCGGCGCCGAGGTTGCCGGGCCAGTCGCCGGGGTCCATGGCGAGGACGTCGAAGTCGGGCCCGGCGGGCGTGGCGCTGCGGCGGCGGAGGAACGACATGCCGCCATGGTACGACGTGGGGAACAAGCGTGTGCCCCAGGTCATAGAGGTTCCGTGCGCTGCGGGCGCCCCGGCGCACGGAACGGCGGACTCCGCCCGCCCGGTCGCGCGCCGGTCCGGGGTGGACGGCGCGGACCTCCTAGGGCAGGCGGACCTCCTAGGGCAGGGGGACGAGGGTCAGGCCGGTGGGGTCGGTGCCGAGTTTGCGGTAGACCGCCGAGAGCAGCCGGACCACGGTCGGCTCGTCGGTGCGCAGCTCCCGCGC
>NZ_FMCI01000168.1 GCF_900091845.1 Streptomyces sp. SolWspMP-5a-2 | reverse complement strand
AGCTGGGGGAGATCGAACGCGTCCTGGACGGCTCCGGCCTGGTCGGCGACGCGGTGGTGACCGTCGACGAGACCGGCCCCGCCGGCCCCACCCTGGTCGCCCACCTCGTCCCCGCCCCCGAATCCGCCCGCGACCAGGCCGAGTTCGTCCCCGCCGTCGAACAGCACCTGCGCTCCAGGCTCCCCGGCTACATGGTCCCGTCCGCCCTCGTCGTCCTCGACGCCCTGCCCCGCACCCCCAACGGCAAGGTCGACCGGGCCGCCCTGCCCCGCCCCGACGGACCCGCCCGGCACGACAGGACCCCGCCGCGCACCCCGGCCGAGGAGACCCTCGCCGCGCTCTGGCAGGACGTCCTCCACCTGGACTCCGTCGGCGTGCACGACAACTTCTTCGCCCTCGGCGGCCACTCCCTGCTCGCCACCCGGCTCGTCGCCCGCATCCGGGACGAGACGGGTGTCGAGATCCCGCCCCAGAGGTTCTTCGAGGACCCCACCGTTGCGGCCCTCGCGGCGTTCACCGAGACCCGGACCACAGGAGTGCTGTGACCATGCCAAAGAAGGGTGGAGCTGTGACCCCCCGTGCCCAAGGGCTACCGTCCGGCGAGGCCGGTCCCGCACCTCGCCGGGGAACCGACCCGGCCGACCCCCTCGACCTCATCGGCATCGGCTTCGGGCCCTCCAACCTGGCCCTCGCCATCGCCGCCGAGGAACTCGACCCCGCGGCCGACCGCCTCTTCCTCGAACGCAACGCCGGCGTCCACTGGCACCCGGGCATGCTCCTCGAAGGCGCCCGGATGCAGATCTCCTACCTCAAGGACCTGGTCTCCCTGCGGAACCTGGCCAGCCCCTACACCTTCCTCTCCTACCTGAAGGCCAAGGGCAGGCTGGAGAAGTTCATCAACATCGGGGTGACCCGGCCGACCCGCCTGGAGTACCAGGACTACCTGACCTGGGTCGCCGGCCACTTCGCCGACGTCGTCCGCTACCGGTCCGAGGTCGTCTCCGTCACTCCCGTGAGCGGACCGGGATCGACGGCCCTCGACCTGCTGCACGTCCGGGTGCGCGACACCGCCACCGGCACGCCGTACTCCCTCTACGCCCGCAACGTCGTCCACGCGGGCGGCGGCACCCCGCGCCGCGGCACCCCCGACCGGATCTGCGACACCCCGTCGGTCATCCACTCGTCCCGGTTCCTGCCCGCCTTCCCCCGCCGGTTCCCCGACCACGACGCCGCGCTCGACCTCGGCGTGGTGGGCGACGGCCAGAGCGCCGCCGAGATCGCCGCCCACATGCTCACCCACTACCCGGACGCGACGGTCCACCTCTTCGTCCCCGGGTACGCCTTGCGCGCCACCGACAACAACCCCTTCGTCAACGAGCAGTTCTACCGGCACAACGCCGACGCCTTCTACGCCGACGAACCCCACCGCCGCGCCCTGCTCAGGACCGAGCTGCGCAACACCAACTACGGTGCCGTGGAAGCCGGTTACCTCGACACGCTGTACGACATCACCTACGCCGACGAGGTCCGCGGCGCACCCCGCCTGCTGGTCCACCGCGGCTGCGACGTCACCCGCATCACCGAGGACGGCCCCCGGCTCGACGTGCTCGTGCGCGACCGGACCGGCGGCCCCGACCGGACGGTCCGCTGCGACGGCGTGGTCCTCGCCACCGGGTACACCCGCGCACTCGACCCCGCCGTCTTCGCCGGGCTCGACCCGCTGCTGCGGCGCGACGAATCCGGCGCGCTGCTCGTCTCCGCCGACTGCCGGGTCGACGCCGAAGCGCCCCTCACCGCCGGGTTCTACGTCCAGGGGTACGCGGAGGGCGCGTACGGCATCGGCGACACCCTGCTCTCGCTGCTGCCCTTCAGGTCCCAGCGGATCATCGACGACCTCCGCGCCCGGCGCCCCGAGGACCTGCCGTCCGGCGGCCCCTACCCGCCGGACCACTACGTCGAGAAGGACCTGGAACGGGTCAGGGCCGTGATGGAGCGGTTCAACTTCGCCACCGTCATCTCCGCCGACCGGGACGCCCGGGTCCTGGTCACCCACGTCCCGCTGGTGGTGGAACGCGACCGCGGCGGCGAGCACGGCACCCTGATCGGCCACCTCGACCGCTCCAACCCCCAGGTCGAGCTGTTGCGCGACCGCCCGGTGACCGTCGTCTTCCACGGCCCCAACTCCTACCTCTCGCCCGACGTGCTGACGACGGACAAGCTGCCCACCTGGAACTCCATGTCCGTCCACGTCCGCGGACACGCCCGCCTCTTCTCCGGCCGGGACGAGCTGATGCGGGTCTTCAACGGCCTGTGCGAGCAGGCGGAACCCGGGCCCGGCTCCTACCGGCTGCGGCCCGACGACGAACGCATCGACCAACTCCTGGGCCACGTCGTCGGGTTCGAGGTCGACATCCAGGAGGTGACCGGCCGCTTCAAGCTGTCGCAGGACCTCGACGAGGACAACAGGGCGCTGGCCGCCGCCGACATGCAACGCGACCTCGGCGAGGAGCGGCGCACCTTCGTCGCGGACGTCTTCGACCTGGCGCCCCGGCCGGACGGCCCCGAGGCCGGGCCCCGCGCCTGCGGCTGCCCGCTGGGCGGCCCGCCCGCCGGCACCGGCGCGGCCCTCGCCGAGGAGGCCGGACAGACCGTGCGCTGACCGCCCGCGACCAGGGCGGCGACAACGACATCGGCGACCAACCCGGAGGGAGACCGCCTCGTATGCGGTGGAACGGAATCTATGTCAATGCCTGCGCGGCCGTGCTCGGCCGCGGCGAGCGGACCGAGGACGCCGTGGCGGAGGGCCGCTACGACGCCGACGAGGCCGCCGCGGACGGCTTCCTGTCCATCAGCGTCGCCGACGACGGTCCCGCCGTCGAACTCGCCGTGCGGGCGGGCGGCCTGGTGATGGACCGCGCCACGGCCGCCCCCGACGACATCCGCCTCGTCGTCCACTCCAGCTGCAACCACCAGGGCCTCGACCACTTCGCCCCGGCCTCCTACGTCCAGGGCCGCACCGTCGGCGGCAGCGCCGCCGCCGTCGAGGTCAAGCAGTACTCCAACGGCGGACTCGCCGCCGTCGAGATCGCCGCCGCCTACCTCGCCAACCTGCCGGAACCCGCCGCCGCGCTGCTCACCACCAGCGACGTCTTCGCCCTGCCGGGATTCGACCGCTACCGCTCCGACAAGGGCGTCGTCTTCGGCGACGGCGGCACCGGCCTGGTGCTCTCCCGCGCCGGCGGCGTGGCCCGCCTGCTCTCCACGGCCGTGATCAGCGACGGCACCTACGGAGCCGTCTACCTCGGCAACAGCCCCTTCGCGCAGGAGAGTTCCGCCGACGAACCGGTCGACCTGCGCGCCCGGCGCGACGACTACCTCGCCGAGAACGGCGAACTCCTGCTGGAGATCGTCCAGTCGCTCACCGAACGGCAGCGCGAGAGCGTCACCGCCGCCCTCGCCGACGCCGGTCTCGACGCGGCCGACATCGACCGCTGGGTCCTGACCAACGTCGGCCGCACCCTGGACGACGTCCCGTTCCGCGAGACCTTCGGGATCACCGACGAGAAGACCACCTGGGAGTGGGGCCGCCGGGTCGGCCACATCGGCGCCGCCGACCAGATCGCCGGCCTCACCCACCTCATGGAGACCGGTGAGGCGGAGCCCGGCGACCGGATCGCCCTGTGCGGCATCGGCATGGGCTTCACCTACGCCTGCGCCGTCGTCGAGATCACCGAGCGGCCGCACTGGTCGCCCGGCCCCTCATGACCGGCACCGGCGCCGACGCCCTCCTCGCCCGCGTCGACGCCCTGCTCGCCGACCCGGCCGCCACCGACCCCGGGCTCGGCGACGAACTCGCCCGCTGCGACGACCCGTTGCTGCTCTGCGAGGCCGGACTGCTGCTGGCCGACGTCACCGCGGACCGCGTCCGCCGCGGCACCCCGCGCCGGACCACGCCCCTGCGGATCGCCGTCGCCGCCACCTTCACCGCCGACGGCGTGGAGCCGCTGCTGCGGACCGGGCTGCTCGCCGCGGGCCTCGACCCCGAGATCCACCTGTGCCCCTACGACCGCCTGGGCGACCAACTCACCGACCCCGCCTCGGAACTGACCGCCTTCCGGCCCGACATCACGCTCTGCCTCCAGGACTCCACCGCGCTCCTGCCCACCGACTGGGACCCCACGGACCTGGACGGGGTCCGCGCCATCCTGCTGGAACGGGCCGCGGCCACCGTCGACGCGGCCGCCGCCTTCGCCGCGCGCACCGGCTCCGCCGTCCTGCTGCACACCGTCCCGCTGCCCCGCCCCGACCGGGACACCGTGATCGGCCACCGCTCCCGGGCCGCCCTCGGCCGGATCTGGCGCGAGACCAACACCCTGCTGCTGCGGGCGGGCGAGGAGCACGACGGCCTGTACACCGCCGACCTGGAGGCCGTCCTCGCCGACACCCCGGGCCCGGTCCGCGACGAACGGCGCTACCGGTACGGCCGGATGGCGTGGACCCCGCACACCGAACTCGCCTACGCCCGCGAGGCGTCCGCGTTCGCCCGCGCCGTCACCGGCCTCGGCCGCAAGGTGCTGGTGCTCGACCTCGACAACACCCTGTGGGGCGGCGTCGTCGGCGACGACGGCCCGACCGGCATCGAACTCGGCACCCTGTACCCGGGCGACTGCTACACCGACCTCCAGCGCCGCGCCCTCGCCCTGCGCCGCCAGGGCGTGCTGCTCGCCGTGTGCAGCAAGAACGACGCCGGTCCGGTCGACGAGGTCCTCTCCGGCCACCCGGACATGGTGCTGCGGCCCGACGACTTCGTCGCCGTCCTCGCCGACTGGCAGCCCAAGGACACCAGGATCGCCGCCCTCGCCGAGGAACTCGCCCTGGGCCTGGACGCGTTCGCGTTCGCCGACGACAGCGCCTTCGAGTGCGGCCTGGTCGGCGGCGCGCTGCCCCAGGTCGACGTCGTCCACCTGGACGGCGACCCCGCGGGCCACTCCTCGAAGGTCCTCGACCCGGCCAGATGGGCCCAGTTGGGCACGACCGCCACCGACACCGAACGCACCGCGCTCTACCGCAGACGGCGCGACCGGCACCGCTTCGGCGCCGCGCACAGCTCCGCCGAGGAGTACCTCACCGGCCTCGGCATCCGCGTCCACATACGTCCCGTCGACCCGTTCACCCTGCCCCGGCTCGTCCAACTCGCCTCCCGCACGAACCAGTTCAACATGACCGGCACGGCGCACGGGGAGGCCGTCACCCGCCGGATGGCCGACTCGCCCGACCACGCGGTGCTCACCGTGGAGGTCACCGACCGCTTCGGCGCCGAGGGCGTCGTCGGCGGGGTCTGGGCCGACCGCGGACCCGAGAGCTGGCGGGTGCGGAACATGGTCCTGAGCTGCCGGGTGCTCTCCCGCGGCGTCGAACGCGCCGTCCTCCAGCACGTCACCGACCTGGCCAGGGCCGCCGGGGCCACCTTCGTCGAGGCGGACTTCACCCCCACCGGACGCAACGGCCCCGCCGCCCGCCTCTACCCCGAGGCCGGTCTCGCCCGCGCGCACGGGGACGACGCCCCCTACCGGGCCCGCCTCGACGCGCTCGGCCCCCTCACCCCCGACTGGATCGCGCTCACGCCCAAGGAGGCACTCGACCATGTCTGACGCGATGACCACCCTGCCCGGCCTCGTCGCCCGCGTCACCCGGCACCCGGCCGACGAGATCACCGCCGACTCCCCGTTCACCGGGCTCGGCCGCTGGGGCAGCCTGGTCGCCGTCCGCCTGCTCGCCACCGTCGAACAGGCCTACGGCGTCCGGCTCGACCTGCGCCACTACCTGACGATCCGGACGGTCGGCGAACTCGCCGCCGAGATCGACCGCCGTCTCGAGACCCGGGCCACCCCCGCCGGATGACCGGCGCGAGCCGACCAGGAGCCCCGCCATGATCCTCGGCATCGACCACGTCGGACTCGCCACCGCCGACCCCCGCGCGGCCGGTGCCCAGCTCGCCGCGCTCGGCCTGACCAGGACCGACCGGGGCGTCGCCGACGGCTACCTGGTCGCCTGCGAGTTCTGGGGCCTGCCGGGCGACCCCGGGGGCACCGAGATCGAGCTGGTCTCCCCGGCCGGTCCCGGCTCCGCCGTCGACGGACGCCTCGCCGAGCAGGGCCCCGGCCTCTACCACCTCGCCCTGACCGTCGACGACCTCGCCCAGGAGACCCGCGTCCTGCGCGACCGCGGGCTCCTCGCGCTCGACGCCGCCCCCTGCCGGGGGGCGCGGCCCGGCATGACCGTGGCCTTCATGTACCTGCCGGAACCGGCGGAACTCCTGCTCGAACTCGTCCACTACGCACCGACCGCGGCCCGGCGACCGCCGGGCCCGCGACGGACCCGGACCCGGCCAGAGAAAGGCAGCACCCCATGGACGTCATGACCGCCGTGCTCACCCGCCGCAGCGAGCACACCCTGCGCGCTCCCGCCCCCGACGACGAGGAGTTCGCCTACCTCCTGCGCGGCGCGAGCCTCGCCCCCGACCACGGCAGGCTCAGGCCCTGGCGCTGGATCCTGCTGCGCAGCGGCGAACGCGCCGAACTCGGCCTGCGCATAGCCGAGGAGAGCGGAGCCGACGCCGCGGCGACCGAGGCGCTCAGGGACAAGTACCAACGGGCGCCGCTCTCCGCCGCGCTGGTCTTCGCCCCCCGCGGGCAGCGCATCCCGGAGTGGGAGCAACTGGCCGCCGCGAGCTGCGTGGCGCACGCCCTGATGCTGCTCCTGCACGCCAGGGAATACGGCAGCATCTGGCGCACGGGCCAGCTCGCCACCAGCCCGGGGGTGGGGCGGTTCCTGGGCCTGCGCGGCTCCGAACGCCTGCTCGGCGTCCTGGACATCGGCACCCCCGAGGCCGGAACGGCGCAGCGCAGGCGGGTACCGGACGACGTCTCGGCCACCATCACCCGCTTCGACGACCTGGCACGTCACCGACCGGACACGGCACCGCAGGCGGAGGACGGGTGAGACCCGGCCGGTCACAACAGGGCTGCCGCGGAACGGTGTTGAGGTGTACCCCGCCCGGGGCCCGTGCCCAAGTACGCACCTGGAGTGTCCTGTTCGTGCCCGCCCGTGCCCGTGCCCGTTCCTATTCCCGTGCCGGAGTGAAGAGGTGCCGCCGTTACCCTTGACCGGTGATCGGCAATCTTGAGTCGTTCCAGGACGAGCTTGCCGCCAGCGGGTTCCCGCCGCTGGCCAACAAGCTGGCCGGACCCGGCTTCCGGGCCGGGATCGCCACCCATGACCTCGGGCCGCTGCGGCTGGTCTCCCTCGACACACCCGAGAGCGCCTGCGTCGGACGGGAACGCGACGCCACCGACGGCGACAACCTGGCGATCAAGGTGATGACGCGGGGCCGCACCCGGATCGAGCAGGGGCGCGGCGTCGCCGACCTCGGGCCGGGCGACCTGGTGCTGCTCGACCCCACACGGACGCTCCGGTTCGAGAGCACCGCGTCCACGCACGTCACCGTCCTGGTGCCGCGCCGAGAGCTGCGCATCAGGCCCGCGCAGCTCGACCGTCTCGTCGGCGCCCGGATCGACGGCAGCCACGGGCCGGGCGCGCTCGTCTCCGTGCTGGCCCGGGAGTCGGCGCGGTCGGCGTCCGCGTTCCGCGAGGCGGAGGCGCTGCGGTCGGCGGCGGCGGTCGTCGAACTGATCGCGGTCGCGCTGGAGTCCCGGCTCGGCGACGAACAGGCCGCCCCTGACGCGTGGTTGCGGAGCCGGATCGTCGGTTACATCGAGACCCGGCTGGCCAACCCCGGTCTCTCCCCGCCCGGCATCGCCGCCGCCCACAACATGTCCGTCCGGCGGCTGCACAAGCTGTTCGAGGACCAGCCGCTCACCGTCGCGGCCCTGATCCGCCGTCGCCGCCTGGAGCGCTGCCGGGCCGAACTGACCGGGACCGGACGCACGGTCACCGCCGTCGCGGCCCGGTGGGGATTCTCCGACCCCACCCACTTCAGCAAGCTGTTCAAGGCGACGTACGGCTACAACGCCCGTGCGCTGACGACCAGCAACCGTGCACGGACTGCCAGGACCCGCGCGGCCGGCCGGAACGAGGATGGGGGTGACCAAGGCAGCAGAGCGCACTAGGAGAAGTCGTGGCGAAGGTCAACATCGTCCGCCCCGGTGAGGGCGAGATCCTCGGCAGCGGGGCGCAGCGGATCCGCATCCTGGAGAACGGCGACCACACCGAGCACCGGCTGGGGTTCGCCGAGGTGACGATCCCGCCGGGCACCCCGAGCCCGTTGCAGCACCGGCACGCCCAGCACGACGAGGGCTTCTACGTGCTGGCGGGGACGTTCCGGTTCACCGTCGGCGAGGACCACTACGACGCCGGGCCGGGCACCTGGGTCATCGTGCCGACCGGGGCGCCGCACACGTTCGCCAACATCGGCGACGAGAACGCGGTCATGCTGAACACGTTCACACCGGACCTGTACGTGCAGTACTTCCGCGACTTCAAGGCCATGATCGATTCCGGCCGCCCGGTCAACGCCGAGACGATGCGCCCGCTCTGGAAGACCTACGCGACCGAGATCTCGGACGAGTACGCGTCGTGAGCGTCCGCGTGCCGCCCCCGCCCCTCCCCGTCTCCGCCCGGTGTCGTCACGACCCCGGGTGGAGGTCGATGACGACCTTGCCGCGGACGTGCCGGGCCGCCTGGAGTTCGACGGCCGCGCGGATCTCCTCGACGGGGTAGACCGCCGCGACGGGCACCCGCAGCCGGTCCGTCGCGACCAGGCGCGCGATCTCCGTGAGGGCGTCGGGCGCGGCGTTGGCCCCGGTCGCGGCGGGGACGCCGTCGACCTGGCCCGCGATGGTGCAGACGCGGTCGTCCGGAACTCCCAGCTCGCGCGCGATGTGCACCGTGTCCGTGCCGTACAGGTCCAGGGCGGCGGTGACGGTCCCCGCGCCGAGGCCGCGGACCCGGTCGGCCAGGCCCGCGCCGTACGCGACCGGCTCGGCGCCGAGACCGCGCAGGTGCTCCGCCGACGACGGCGATCCTGTCCCGATGACGCGCGCGCCCGCGATCCGCGCGAGCTGGACCGCGAACACCCCGACCCCGCCGCCCGCGCCGCCGATCAGCACCGTGTCGTCCGGGCCCAGGCGCAGGACGTCGAGCGCGGCGGCCGCGGTGCTGCCCGCGATCGCGAGGGTGGCGGCGGTGCGGTCGTCGACGCCGTCCGGGGTGGGGTGGGCGACGCCGGTGGTGATGTCGCCGTTCGCGTCCAGGACGACGTGGTCGGCGACCGCCCGGGACAGGGCCGCGCCGAACACGCGGTCGCCGACGGCGTAGCCGCTCACGCCGTCGCCGACCTGGTCCACGACCCCGGCGTAGTCGGTGCCGAACCCGCAGGGCAGGCCGAGACCGAACCGCGCGGCGGTCTCGGCGTCGGAGGTCATGAACCAGTCCATGGGGTTCAGCCCGGCCGCCGAGACGCGGACGCGGATCTGGCCGTCGCCCGCCCGGGGCTCGGGCACCTCCTTGAGGGCCAGCACCTCCGGGCCGCCGAACGCGTCGAGGAGGACGGCCCTGCTCGTGCCGTCCCGGAGGGTGTCGTCGTGCTGCTGCATCGTCTCGCTCGCTTCCTCGTGGTGGTGGAGCGCCCGTAAGCGGACTATGCTCCGGTTATGCCGTCCAGCGTAACCGGAGCGTGTTCCGTTTGACCAGTCCGAAGCCTCGCGCCGACGCCGCCCGCAACCGCGAGCAGCTCCTGGAGGTCGCCACCCGCGTGCTCGCGGAGCCCGGCGCCGAGACGTCCCTGCGCGCCATCGCCCGCGAGGCCGGTGTGGGCATCGGGACGCTCTACCGGCACTTCCCGACGCGGGACTCCCTCGTGGAGGCCGTCTACCGCGACCAGGTCGACCGCCTCACGAACGGCGCCCGCGACCTGCTCGCCGACGAGACCCCGGCCGTCGCGATGCGGCGCTGGATGGACCTCTTCGGCCACTGGATCGCGACGAAGAACGGCATGCTCGACACCCTGCCGACGCTGATCGAGTCGGGCGCGGTCGGCCACGCGCACACGAGGGACGCGCTGCTCGACGCGATCTCCGCGATCCTCGACGCGGGCCGCACGGCCGGAGACCTCCGGCCCGATGTCACCCCCGAGGAGATCGCGGCCGCTCTGATCGGCCTCTTCACCGTCGCGCACCAGTCCGGCCACGCGGTCACGGCCGACCGGCTCCTGGACATCCTGCTGGACGGCCTCCGCCCGCCGCGGGGGACGTGAGCGCCGGCGACGGCCCCTCGGAGTGTCTGCCGCGTGCCGCGGCCAGCAGGACGTCCGCTCGGGCCAGCGCCTCCTCGACGGAGCGCGTTCCGGTGGTGACGCAGAGGGTGTAGCCCGCGTCGTCGAGGGCCCGGCGGCTCGCCGTCGTGTCCCCTTCGAGTCTGCGGGCGCACGCCTCCGCGTGGCGGGCGAGCAGTGCGCGCAGGACGTGCGGCAGGGGCGTGACCATGTGCGGCCTCCAGTCTCCGGGTCCGTCCACGGCCTTGCCTCCGACCCCCGGCACGGGCTGCCGCGGGTGACGGGTGCTCCGTCTCCTGGACGATGAAGTCGATTGCTCACACCGTCGGGCACCGGGGAGGCGCCCGCCACGTGAGTGCGCGACGTCGGAGCGGCTGGGTACCCCGGGGCCCGACCGGCAACCGCGCGCCCCCGGCGGGCGGGCAGACGTGCGCGGGGCCCGCGGCCCGTGCTCTCCCCGCGAGGCCGTCCCGCCGGTCCGGAGCAGGGCCGAACGGGTGACCCGCGCGGCCGGGGCGCCGTCCGCGGTCGGCGGCGGGTCGGGCCGGGAACCCGTCCGGCCCGGTGTGTGGCCGGGCCGCGCCGGGGATACCTGGTCACCACCCGGTGCGTCCCGAGGCGGCCGGGTGCCCGTCGCACGGACGGGCCGCGCTCCTGGTGGCGCGGGGACGGACGGGCGTCGTGGGAGGCGGGTCGGCGGGTGGCGAGGGGCGAGACCGGAGCGGGCACGCCGGGGCGCTGGGCGCGGGCACGCGCGTGGTGGCTGCGGGCCCTGCGCCACGAGGGCACCGAGCGGCTGACCCTGCTCTGGACCGGCAAGGCCGCGCTGGCCGCGACCCTCGCCTGGACGGTCGCCCATGTGCTCCTTGACGCCCGGTCACCGGCGTTCGCCCCGTTCTCGGCGGTGACGACGATGTACGTGACCGTCTACCGGTCCCTCGTGCAGTCCCTGCGCTACCTGGTGGCCGTCACGCTGGGGGTGGCCGTGCAGGCCGCGCTCGGCTTCCTCGCCGGACCCGACGTGCTCACCTTCGCGATCGTCGCGGTGGTCGCGCTGGTGATCGGCCGGACCGGCCTGCTCGGCGACCAGGGCCCGCAGGTCGCCACCGCGGCGTTCTTCGCCTTCTCCACCTACGTCGCCGCGGCCGATCACGCCGACCGGGTCGCGCAGTTGGGGCAGATCGTGCTGCTGGTGCTCATCGGCTGCGCGATCGGCACCGCCGTCAACCTGGCCGTCGCACCGCCCCTGCGCTACCGCAGCGCCGAGCACGGCGTACGCGTCCTGGCGCGCACCCTGTACGAGCTGACCTCCGACATGTACCCGGCCCTGCGGGACGGGGTGCTCGAAGCCGAGGACACCGGCCGCTGGCGGGAGCGTTCGTCCTGGAGCGGCGGGTTCGTGGCGCAGGCCAGGGCCGACCTGGACATCGCGCGCGAGAGCGTGCCGTTCAACCCCCGGCGCCTCCTGCGGCGCAACCGGGGGCACGGGGGTTTTCAGGGGTACGCGTCGGTGCTGGACGCCCTGGAGCGGACCCTCCACCAGTTCGCCTCCCTGGCACGGAGTCTCGACCAGTGGCGGGAGGCCGAGAACGACTACTCCTACCGACGTTTCCTCGACCGGTACGCCGCCTTCCTCGAAGCGGTGTCGGAGAGCGCCCGCGAACTCGCCGTCCTGGACGAGTCCACCCTGCCCGCGCACACGGACCGCCTGGCCGGACTCGCCGCCACCGCCAGGCTGCGGCTGGCCGAGGTCGCCGAGGAGGCGGCCCTGCGCAGGCTGCCCCTGGCCGATCCCACCCGCCCCTACGGGGTGCTGGTCGTGGAGGCCAACCGGCTGATGGAGGAGGTGCAGTACACCGGCGACGTCCTGCGCGGCCTGCTTCCCCGCTGAGCCCGCCGCCGACGCGGACAGCACCGGACAGGGAAGGGACACGGCGGACCCCGGACCATCAGGCGGACCGGGTCCGGACCGTCAGGCGGACGTGATCCGGACCGTCAGGCGGACGTGATCCGGACCGTCAGGCGGACGGGGTGCGCAGGGCGCTGCGGTGGTGGTGCCACCGGCTCAGCAGGGTCGCGCCGAGGCGGTCCTCCAGGAGGACCATCGCCTCGATGCCGAAGACGACGTCC
Organism: Streptomyces sp. SolWspMP-5a-2; assembly: GCF_900091845.1. Lineage (GTDB taxonomy): Bacteria > Actinomycetota > Actinomycetes > Streptomycetales > Streptomycetaceae > Streptomyces > Streptomyces doudnae. The sequence continues at coordinate 69,451 of NZ_FMCI01000168.1, read as the reverse complement.
TCCTCCAGCCGCGGCTCCTGGTCGAGCAGCCCGCCGATGACCTCGCGCCGCACCACCTGTTCGTGGACGGCGTCCGCCTCGACGTGCTCCTCGTAGAAGCGCACGGCCGCCGCCCCCGCGCCGGTGCGCCGCAGGGCCTTCGCCAGGCGCCGGGACCCGGGGGAGGAGGTGACCTCGACGGCCGCGAAGTGGCCGACCGACGCCCCGCGCAGCGCGCGCCGCAGTCCGCACAGCGACATCAGGTTGACGACGGCCAGCATCTCGCCGGGGGCGGCGTCGACGTAGCGGCCGTACTCCGTCTCCAGACCGAGGTCGGCCATGAGGTCCGCGAAGAGCCGCGCGTGCACCTGTTCCGCGCGGCCGGCGCCGAACTCGTCGTACAGGACGGCGACCATGCCCGCCTTGGCGCGGCCGTGCAGCCGGGGCAGCACCCAGCAGTGCGGGTCGGCCTCCTTGAGGTGGTAGAGCGAGCGCAGCGCCGCGTATTCGCGCAGGTGCCAGGGCTCGCCCTGCTTCTGCAGGAAATGGGTGACGCTCGTCGGGTCGTGGCCGGTGGGCTCGACCAGCAGGCCCATGAGCGCGGCCCGCACGTCCGGGACGCCGGGGACCCCGGCCCGCAGGGCGGCCAGGAAGCGCTCCTCCAGCGTGTGGCGCAGGGCGAGCAGCGCCGGGTCCCACTCCAGTTGCTCGGGCAGCGCCTCGAACCCCTGGTAGTGCAGCTCGTACAGGACGTAGAGGGCGAGGTGGAGGTCGTCGCCGAGGCCGTCGGCGTCCGCCGCCGCGCCGACCGGGTCCGGCGCCCGGCCGGAGCGCAGCGCGGTCAGCAGCCGTGCGGAGATCTCGCCGCGCGGGGCGGGCAGCGCGGGCGCGGTCCGGCGCGGCTCGGCGTACTCAGGTGCCGTGATCGGCATCGGGGGTTCCCTTCCGTTGCGGCGGGCCGGTCCCGGTCCCCTGACCGGTGCGGGGCACCAGACGGTGGCTGGTGTCGCACCACGGGTAGGCGCGGCTGCGGCGGCAGACGCACAGGGCGACCGTGAAGCGGTCCGAGCGGGCGGTGCGGCCGTCCGGCAGGACGACCTCCACCGGTCCCTGGACGAGGACCGGTCCGTCCTCGTCGATCCAGACGCGCCGGGCGTCGCCGTCGCGTTCCTCAGACTCGTACGGCACGGATCACCACCAGTTCCTCACCGGGCTGCTCGTCGGTGACCAGCCCGTTCTCGCGCAGCCAGGGGAGCCGGGAGCGCAGGACGGGCCCGTAGGGCGCGACGGCCCGTCGGTGCACCGCGGCGCGCAGTCCCGAGCCCTCCAGCTTGCGCAGCGTCGCGTCCGTCCCGCACAGCGCGGAGTGCACGAGCAGGAGCACACCGCCGGGCCGCAGTGCGTCGGCGGCGCCGTCGCACACCGTGTCCAGCACGGCCCGCCCGTCGGGGCCCGCGTCCCAGGCGCGCGCCGGGCCCCGGGCGGGGACCCGGGCGCGGGGGGAGGGGACGTAGGGCGGGTTGCTGACCACCAGGTCCCAGGTCAGGTCGGCCAGCGACGCCATGTCGCCGTGCAGGACGCGCACGCGCAGCCGCGACCTGCGGGCGTTGAGCCGGGCGGTCAGCACGGCCCGGTGCGAGACGTCCAGCGCGGTGACCCGGGCGCCGCGCCGGGCGGCCGAGAGGGCGAGCGCTCCGGTGCCCGTGCCGACGTCGAGGAGTTCCGCGCCCCCGACGAGGTGTTCCTGGCGCAGGGCGCCGAGCAGCAGCCGGGTGTCGAGCTGGGGCGCGTAGACGCCGGGTGGTCTGAGCAGACGTCGTGCGAGGCGGGAAGTCGTCATCGGCGTCCTCCTGGGGCGTCCTCGGCCGGGACGGCCGACCGGGCGGTCCGGGGTCTTCTCCGGATCCCCCGGGTGACCTTTATCGGACGATCGACACCTTTTCGGCGCGTTCATGTCGGGCGGGTCCTCGTCCGCGGGCGGCGGCAGGACGTCCGGGACCCGGCGCGGGACGTCGGCCCGGCCCGTCCGCGGCCGGCCGCCACGCTCCTCGGCGCCACGCTCCTCCGCGCCGCGCTCCGCGGCCCGCCGGCCCCCGCGGCGGCTGCTTGTCGGCCCGCGCGGCATCGGCATCGGGTCCAGGGCCCCGCCACAGGCCCCGGAGAGGTGAACGCGTCCCCGGATTCCGCCGGTGCCGGTGTCCTCTCAGGAGCTCGTCCGCGGCCCCGGCCGGGTCTGGTTCGACCGTGCCGCGGCCCGGTCGTTCAGGGCGCTGCCCCAGTCGCGCAGGCGGCGCGCGAGGGGGTGGGCGGGCTTTCCGGCCTCGTGGCCCTGGCGCACGGTGCCGTCGCCGCCGGGTTCGGGCAGGGCCCGCGCCGCCAGCGCCGAGAGGCGGGTCGTGAGACCCGGCGCCACCCCGTGCCCGAGCTGCGCCGCCCTGGCCGCGGGGGTGAGGACGAGACGGGCCCTGCGCCGGAGGACGGCGTCCACGATGCGGCGGGCCGCCCGTTCGCCGTCCATCGACAGCAGCGGCGCCCCGGCCAGCGCGCTGAACCAGCCGGACTCGGCCCCCGTGTCGCCGCCGAACTCGGCCTGCCGGTCCCGGTCATGGCGTGCTCCTGTCGTCGTGGGTCCGCCGGCTGCCGTCGCGCGGTCCGGAGCCGCGGCCGTGCGGCACCGGGCTCCGGTCGACGGCGTCCAACTGTCGTCACTCCCGGTCGTCGAAGGGGCTGCCCTTCAGCTCGGCCAGCAGGTGCGCGGGGTCGTCGTACACGGCGTCGGCGCCCGCGCTCTCCAGGTCCTGCCGCGGGATGCCGCCGCAGAGCAGCGCCACGCACCGCACGCCCGCCCGCGAGCCCGCCCGCATGTCCCAGACCGTGTCGCCGACGAACACCGACCGCTCCGGAGCCGCGCCGACCAGGTCGAGCGCCAGGGCCACCGGGTCGGGGGCGGGCTTTCCCCGCTCGACGTCGTCCCCGCCGGCCGTCGCCCCGATGACGTCGTCCGCGTCGATCGCGGCGCGCAGCGCGGACAGTTCGGCCCCTCCGGCGGAGGTGGCGAGGACGATCCGCCAGCCCTGGTCGGCCAGGGTCCGGAGCAGGGAGCCCACCCCGCGGAAGGCGGCGAGGCGTGCGACGTACTGGCCGTAGAGGACCGCGTGGGCGGCGCTGATCGACTCCGCCTCCCGCGCGGCCTGTTCCTCGCCCAGCAGTCGCGCCACGAGATCGTCAGAGCCGAGGCCGACCGCCCGGTGGACCTCGTGCGTCGTCACGTGGTGACCGGCCTGGCGGAACGCCTCCCACCAGGTCACCGCGTGCAGATGGTTCGTGTCGACGAGGGTGCCGTCCACGTCGAAGACCGCGGCCCGGGGTGCCCCCGTGACCTGCGGCGACCGTCCGGCGCCCGTGCCGTTGCTGGTGTCCACCGCGACCTCCTTCTCGCTCGTGGGGCGCTGGGTACCCACGTGGCGCGGCCCGGAACGCGGCCCCCGGCGCACCACCGCCCGGCCCGGTCGACCCCCGCCCGGTCGGTGACCGCCGGGGGCCGGTCATTCGCGGCACGATCCGGCGCCGATGTCGTGATCAACGACTGTGATAGTTGCAACTGTTGTCATGAGACAACTTTCCTGTCGGGTCAGGGCAGGATGTGCGTATGACAGCAGAGGATCCCGACGATCTGACGGAGGGCTGCGGCCGGACCCCGTCCGTCCAGGAGGGCGCCGCGGCGGAGGCGGCCCGGATGGCGGAGGAGATCAGGCAGCTTCGGGAGGCGGTGGCCTCGCACGCGGCGGTCGACCAGGCCATCGGCGTGCTCGTCGCGCTCGCGCACATCGATCCCACCCGGGGTTTCGGCATGCTCCGCGAGGTGTCCCAGCGCTCCAACACCAAGCTGCGCAACGTCGCGGAGCAGATCGTGGAGTGGCCCTCGACGGGACACCTGACCGATCCCGTCCGCCGCGCCCTGCTCGGCGCCCTGGCCGCCGCCGGACGGACCTGGACCCCGTGAACGCGCCGGGGGAGGGGGAGGTGGGCGCGCCGCCCGTACGGCTTTCTACGATGGTCACCTCGCGGGACGCGCGGGGGTACAGGAGGCGCGGCGGCAGGTGTTCACGGTGGATGTCAGGACCCTGGGGCGCGCGGCGGTGCTCGGGCTCAGGGGCGAGCTGGACTACGAGAGCGTGACGCAGCTGCACGAGGCCGTGAACGCGGTGCTCGGGGACCGGCCGGAGTTGGTGATCGTGGACGGCACCGCGCTCACGTTCTGCGACTCCTCCGGGATCGGCGGACTGATCCGCCTCTACCAGGGGGTCTCCGAGGCCGGGGGCGCGCTACGGCTCGCGGCCCTGCCCGGCTCCGTGGCCCGCGTGGTCACCCTGACCGGACTCGACCAGGTGATGACGATGCATCCGGACGTGGCGGATGCCCTTGCCGCAGGGCGGGCCGGATCGGGCCCGCCGACCGCTGACACACACAGGCCCGCCGAGGGCGGAGGACGGATCGAATGAGCAGCGTTCCAGGACAGCCGGGTGTGACGGCTGTGCCGACGACGGACCCGGTCCTGCCCGCGGAGGCGGATCTGCGGGCACTCTTCGGGGAGTCGGTCGCCCTCTTCGCGTCCATGGCGGGCCCGGCCCATCTGCTGGAGGCGGCGAACCCCGCGTTCTTCGCGGCCGTCGGCCGGGCCGGCGAACCCCGGACCGGGGTGCCGATCGGTCAACTCCTGCCGGAACTCGCCGAGCAGGGGTTCCTCACCCTGCTGGACAGGGTCTACCGCACCGGCACCCCCTACGCGGGCCGCGACGCCCGGGTCGTGCTGGGCACCGGGGCCGACGCCCGGGAGGCGTTCTTCGACTTCACCTACGAGCCGCGGCGCGACGAGGGCGGCAACGTCAACGGCGTCCGCATGGTCGGGGTGGAGACCACCCGGACCATCTACGCGCAGCGGCTGACCGCCGAACACCGCGCGCTGCTGGAGCAGATCGCCCGCCAGGCGCCGCTGCACGAGACGCTGGAGGGCATGGCGCAGGCCATCGAGGAACTCTCGCCCGGCGTCCTGGTCTCCGTGCTGCTCGCCGACGAGGACGGCCGCAGGCTGCGGCACGGCGCCGCCCCCAGCCTGCCCGCCTTCTACAACGAGGCCATCGACGGCATCGCCGCCGGGGAGGGCGTCGGCTCGTGCGGGACCGCCGCCCACCGGCGCAGCCCGGTGATCGTCTCCGACATCGCCACCGACCCGTTCTGGGACGACTTCCGAGAGCTGGCCGGGCGCGCGGACCTCGCCGCCTGCTGGTCCACCCCCATCCTGGGCCGCGATGGCACGCTGCTCGGCACCTTCGCGATGTACCACACCACCCCGCGCGAGCCGGGCGAGGCGGACCTCGCGCTCGCCGACGTCTTCGCCGGTACCGCGGGCTTGGCCATCGAACGCCACCGGGCCGAGCGGGCCAGGCTGGCCGCCGAGGCCCGCGAGAAGGCCGCCCGCGACGACCTCGCGTTCCTGCTCCGGGCCAGCACCGCGCTGGGCGCCGACCTCGACCCCACGCAGACCCTCAGAGCCCTGGCGGACCTGTGCGTGCCCGCGCTGGCGCCGCTGTGCGCCGTCGACGTGGTCGAGCAGGGCCGGGTGCGGCGCGTCGCCACGGCCGCGCCCACCGCCGCCGAGCGCGCTCTCCTCGCGTCCCACATCCCGGTGTACGACGCCGACGACGACGCCGTGGCCCGCGTGCTGGGCACCGGCCTGAGCGAGGTCGCGCGCCGCACGCCCACCGGGCCCGGCCCGTGGCACGACCTGAAGGTCACCGGCTACGTCTGCGTGCCGCTGGTCGAGCGCGGGCAGACCCTCGCCACCCTGACCCTGCTCAGCACGGGCGACCACGTCCTCGACGGCCACGACGTCGCGCTCGCGGAGGAACTCGCCCGCCGGGCCGCCTCCGCCACCCGCAACGCCCGCCAGTACACGCAGCGCGTCGCCCTCGCCCGCGACCTCCAGGCCGGGCTGCTGCTGCCCGACCTCCCCGACCTGCCGGGCGCCGAGATCGCCACCTACTACCACCCGGCGGGCGAGGGGCTGGAGATCGGCGGCGACTTCTACGACGTCTGGCCGCTGGACGACGGCAGTTGGGCGTTCATGCTCGGTGACGTCAGCGGCCGCGGGGCGCTCGCCGCGACGACCACCGCGCTGGTGCGGCACACCGCCCGCGCGGTCGCCCCGCTGCTGCCAGGACCCGAGGACGTCGTCCACGCCGTCAACCGGGCCCTGATCCGGCGCCCCGGCGAGCACGGCACCGGGTTCGTCACCCTCGTCCACGGGCACGTCCGCCCCGCCGGGCCGGGGCTCGACATCGACCTCGTGCGGGCCGGTCACACCCTCCCGGTGCACATCGACGCGGACGGCGCCCGTGCGATCGTCAGCGAGGGACCGCTGCTGGGCATCATGCCCCACCCCGAACTCGCCACTTATCGCCTCCACTTGGCCCCCGGCGAGAGCCTCGCCCTGTACACCGACGGCATCACCGAGGCCCGCGACCCGGCGGGCGAGCAGTTCGGCGACGACCGCCTCACCCGGGCCCTCACGGGCGCCGGGGGCCAGGCCCACGCGGTCCTGGAGTCCCTCACCCGCGCGGTCCAGGACTTCACCGGCCCCGGCAGCATGGACGACGACCAGGCGATCCTCATCCTGACGGCGACCGGGTAGCGGGGACGCGGCACCGGCCCCTCGCTCACGGGCGGCCGGGGGCCCGCGCACGGAGCAGCCGGGGCGTCCCGCGCCGCCTCGTCACGCCGCCGAGGGCTGCCACGCCTCCTGGAAGCGGCGCCGGGCCCGGTGCAGGCGGGAGCGGACCGTGCCGACCGGGAGCGACAGGGTCTCGGCCATCTCCTCCTCGTTCAGGCCGTACACGCGCAGGGTGAGGATCTGGCGGTGCGGGGCGGACAGGCGGCCCAGGACGTCGGTGATGTGGACGGCGTCCAGGGGGTTCGTCGTCCGGCCGACCTCCACCTGCGTGCACGCCGTCTCCGCGCCGCGCCGCTTCGAGGTGCGTACCGCCTCGCGCACCGTCACCGAGCGCACCCAGCCGTAGAACGCCTCCGGTTCGCGCAGCGATCCCAGGCCGCGGTAGATGGCCAGGAGCGCTTCCTGCGCGGCGTCGGCCCCGTCGTCGTGGGTGATGGACCGGCAGATGCGGGCGACGTACGGGGCGATGTCGGCGAGCAGGCTGTTCATGGCGCGCTCGTCACCCGCCTGGGCACGCCTGAGGAGCGCCGGCAGAGTGGGGCTGTCGATGGCGGTGTTCATTTCGCGGAAGCTCCTCAGGGAAGCCGGGGGCAGGTGTGGCGAGGTGCAGCGGGATGCGGCCCGGTGCGGTTTCAGATCGGCCTGGTGCGGGTCAGCTCGCTCCGGCCCCGCTCGTCGGCACGGCCGCGGTCTCCGGTTCCGCGTCCGCCGTGAAGGCGAGCAGGTTGTCCCTGACGTCGTCGCGGAACGCCCCCATGAACGAGGCGCTGAAGCAGGACGTGAAGTGGGGGAACTCGACCGCCAGGCGGCCCTCGAACGAGACCACGCACGCCATCACGGGGCTGCGGCCCGCCTGCGGGAAGTAGTTCTCGCGGGCCGGGACGAGGCGGACATCGGTCGCGCGCAGGTCGTCGGGGAGGCGGGGGCCGGGGACCACGCCCATGTTCGTGACGATCACCGTGCTCAGCTGGAGCGTCGGGTGACGGGGGATCTCCGGCATGATCCGGAGCTCCTGCACGTGGTCACCGTTGTCGATCGCGTCCTTGAGGCGGGTGTGCAGAGTGCGCGCCAGCGTCAGCGGGTCCGTGTCCGCGTCCGTGTCCGGGGAGATCTCCACCGTCTGCAGGTGGGTGGCCACCGCGGCCACCATGACGGAGGCCGGCAGCGGCGGAGTCAGCCGGGACCGCAGGTCCACGGGGGAGAGGCAGCCCAACACGCGGGGTGCGTCGTCGCCGCCGGGCACGCGGAGGCCGGCCGCGCGCACGACCGCCGCGCTCACCAGCCCGTGCACGGAGACGCCCGCCCGGCGGGCCGTCCGGCGGAGCAGGGCCGTCTCCTCCAGGCTCAGCACCAGTCGGCGGGCCTCGATGTGGCCTTCGGCAGCGGGCTGTTCGGCCGTCGGCCGCGGTACGTCGTACGGGACGAGGCTCACCTGACGGGCCGCCGCCCGCTCGACGCGCTGTTCGAGGTACTTGGCCGTGTCCGCCTCGTCGGCGTGCGGCAGCAACTCGCTCACGGGGCGGGGCCACGCCGTGTCCTCGCCCTCCCGCGTGGAGTCCGCCGCCCGGTCTCCCCCCGACACCAGGTTCCGGTAGCTGTCCCAGATGCTGTTGTGCAGCGTGATGCTGCTGTGTCCGTCCGTGATCGTGTGGTCCACCACCAGGACGAACAGGTGGTCGTCCCCTTCCGGTCCGCTGACCAGCACCGCGCGGGTCAGCGGGCCGCCGACCGGCAGCGGGGCGTTCAGCTCCGCCGCGTAGGCGTCCGTGAGGTCCCCGGTGCGCGTGAGCAGGCGGGGCCGCTCCTCCTCGGTGAGCAGCCGCAGCACGTACCCCGACGGACCGCCGGGCGCGATCCGTGAGCGCAGCGTCGGGTGCGCGGCCGTGATGGCGTCGAACGCGGCCGACAGGGCCTGCGTGTCGATGTTCCCGCGCAGGGCGCAGGAGAGCACCGCTCTGCTCCGCTGGCCCACGTACAGCGCCTCGGCGGGACACAGCGCACGCTCCGGGCCGCCCGACCCGTCAGTCATCATCTCGTCCATCGTTTTCCGCGTCCGTGCTTTCTAGAGGAAAAGGTCAAAAAAGAAGAATAGGAAGTCGGATGCGCCGCGCCGACCGCATAATCGGGGATCCGGTTGGGTAGTCGAACGGTGACTGTGCATTAGCAGCGAGTGGCGCATCGACCTCTCAGGATTTTTCGGTTCGCGCATCGCGTAATTTCCCACACGGCTGCCCGGCGACAGGCATCCCCACACGCCGGTGCGCCTCACTTTAGGGAATTCACTGAAGTCGCTGCCTGCGGGTGGGTCCGGCTTGACCGCGGCGTGGCCGATGAATCAGCGTTATGAACCGTCAGAACCGGTGGTGGAGTGCATGAGCCGGACCTTCGAGCCCTCGGCGTGCGGCCCTCCCCCTCCGTGCGCCGGCCGGTACGGTCGGACCGGCGATCCCCTTCCGACCAGGCCGGATGTTCCCCGAACCGTGTGATCACGGCTTGCCGCGTGAGGGATGTGCCATGTCACTGCACGAGGACGATCGTCGACCGCTGCCCCAGGACCAGCCGTCGACCGATGCCCGACCGCTCGGCGGAGCCCGGCAGCTCACCAGAGCACAGGAAGGGCTTTGGTACGCGCAGCGGCTTTCCCCGGACAGTGCCGCCTACAATACCGGCGAAGCCGTGGAAATATTCGGACCTGTCGATTTTGACCTGTTCGAGAACGCATTGCGACGTACCGTGGGTGAAGCCGACACGTTCGCCCTGCGTTTCCTCGAAACCGATGACGGGCCCCGATACCGGCAGGCGGAGCAAGGATCGGACGACTGGTCATTGCACCGTGTCGACGTGCGCGGCGCGGACGATCCCGAGAATGCCGCCTGGGAATGGATCCGGGCGGACCTCGCGACCCCTGTGGACATCGACAAGGGGCCGTTGTTCTCGCACGCCCTGCTGACCCTCGCGCCCGACCGGCACATCTGGTTCCTGCGGGCCCATCACATTCTGCTCGACGGTTACAGCTACAAGCTCGTCGGGCGACGGCTCGCCGACACCTACAACGCGCTGGCCTCCGGCGAGCAGCCCGCCCCGACCCTGTTCGCCCCCGTCGACCGGCTGCGGACCGACGAGGCCGCCTATCTCGAGTCCGACCGCTGCGAACGCGACCGCGCCCACTGGGCCGAGCGGCTGGACGGACTGCCCGAGCCCGCCCGGCTCACCCGGCGCACGGCCGCCCCGGTCGCCCCGTTCCTGCGCCGCACCGCGGAACTGTCACCCGCCGAGGCCGAGGAACTGGCCGCGGCAGCCGTCCGCCTCGGCGTCTCCCGCACCGACCTCCTCGCCACCGCCGTCCTCGCGTTCCTGCACCGGATGACCGGCGCCGAGGACCTGGTCCTGGGCCTGGCCACCATGAGCCGCCTCGGCAGCGCCGCGCTGCGGACCCCGGGCACCGCCTCCGACGTCCTGCCGCTGCGGGTGCCCGCCACCCCCGGCGAGTCCGTCCAGGAACTGACGCGCGCCGTCGCCGACGAGCTGAAGGCGCTGCGCGACCACCAGCGTTACCGCGGCGAGTTCCTGCGCCGTGACCTCGGCCTGCTCGGCACCGGCCGCCGCATGTACGGGCCGGTCCTCAACATCGTCCCGTTCACCGAGTCCCTCGACTTCGGCGGGCAGCCCGCCATCTGGCACCATCTGTCCGGAGGCGCCGTCGACGACCTGCAGATCTCCGTCCGGCCCGGCACGGAGTCCGGTGGGCTGTGGCTGGCCTTCGACGCCAACCCGGCGCTGTACGAGGAGGACGAACTCGCCCTCCACCGCGACCGGTTCCTGCTGCTCCTGCGCCGACTGGTCGCCGCCGGACCGACCTCGCTGCTGGGCGATCTCGATCTGCTGTTGCCGGGGGAGTCCCCGCGCGACGCGTCCGTCTCCGCCTCCCCGGTCACCGACACCCTTTCCGAGCTGTTCGAGCAGCGCGCCGCCGAGGCCCCGCAGCGGACGGCCGTGACCTGCGAGGGCGACAGCCTCACCTACGCCGAACTGGACGCCGAGGCCAACCGGTTGGCCCGTCTGCTCGTCGAGCGGGGCGCCGGGCCGGGCGAGGTCGTGGCCCTCGCGATGCGCCGGGACCTCGGGCTGCTGCCCGCGCTGCTCGCCGTGCTGAAGACCGGTGCGGCCTACCTGCCGCTGGACACCGGGCACCCGGCGGAGCGGCTGCGGCTGGTCGTCGAGGACGCGCGGCCGGTTCTGCTCGTCACCGACGCCGACGCCACGGACCTGCCGTTCGCCGCCGGTGTCCCCACGGTGCCCCTCGGTGACCCGGCGGTGCGGCACGACCTCGCCCGGCGGTCCGCCGACGCCCTGACCGACGCCGAGCGCGGTGGCCCGCGCCGCCCCTCCGACATCGCGTACATCATCCACACCTCGGGCTCCACCGGCCGCCCCAAGGGCGTACCGGTCCCGCACGCGAACGTCGTCCGCCTCTTCACCGCCACCACGGCCCCCGCCGACGGCGCGCACTTCGACTTCGGCGCGGACGACGTCTGGACGCTCTTCCACTCCTACGCCTTCGACTTCTCCGTGTGGGAGATCTGGGGCGCGCTGCTGCACGGCGGCCGCCTGGTCGTGGTGCCGTACGCCGTCAGCCGCTCGCCGCGGGACTTCCTGGCGCTGCTGCGCGACGAGGGCGTCACCGTCCTCAACCAGACGCCGTCCGCGTTCGAGCAACTCGTCGACGCCGAAGCGGAGTTGCCCGCCGGGGCCGGAGCGCTGCGCTACGTCGTCTTCGGCGGGGAGGCACTGCGGCCCGAGCGGCTGCGCCCGTGGACCGACCGGTACGGGATTGAGAGTCCGGCGCTGGTCAACATGTACGGCATCACCGAGACCACCGTGCACGTCACGCACCACCGCCTCACCCGCGCGGACCTGGACGACCCCCGCCGGGGCAGCGTCGTCGGCACGCCCCTCGCGGACCTCCGGGTGTACCTCCTCGACGAGGCCGGGCGACCGGTGCCGACGGGCGCCACCGGCGAGATGTACGTGGCGGGGCCCGGGGTGGCCGCCGGATACCTGAACCGGCCCGACCTCACCGCCGAACGCTTCCTCGACGACCCCTTCGGGGAGCCCGGCACGCGCATGTACCGCTCCGGCGACCTGGCGCGTCGCCGCGCCGACGGCACCCTCGAATACCTCGGGCGGGCCGACGCGCAGGTGCAGTTGCGCGGCTTCCGCATCGAGCTGGGCGAGATCGAGGCCGTTCTCGCCCGGCACCCGCAGGTCGCGCGGGCCGCCGTCGTCGTCCGCCGCGCCGACAACGGCGCGCGGCAACTCGTCGCCTACACCGTCCCGTCCGGGGACACGGCGCCCCACCCCGGCGACCTCCGCTCGCACGCCGCCGCCCACCTGCCCGAGTACATGGTTCCGGCCGCCTGCGTCCCCGTGCCGGCCCTGCCCCTGACGGCCAACGGAAAGCTCGACGTCAAGGCCCTGCCCGCTCCGGACTTCGCCGCGGCCGCGGCCGGTGCCCGTCCCGCCACACCCCACCAGTCCCTGCTCTGCCGGCTGTTCGAGGACGTCCTGCGGCTGCCCCGGGACACGGTCGGTGCCGACGCCGACTTCTTCGCCCTGGGCGGCGACTCCCTCTCCGCGACCCGGCTGCTGGCCCGGCTGCGCGCGGAGACGGGGATCGAGGTGCCCATCACCGCGGTGTTCGACGGGCCGACGCCGGTCCTGCTCGCCGAGCGGCTCACCGCGCGGGGCGACACCGTCCGTCCGCTGCCCGCGCTCGGCGGCGTCGTCCGGCCGGAGCGCCTGCCGCTCTCCTTCGCGCAGGAACGCATGTGGTTCCTGTCCCGGCTCGACGACGGCGCCGCCACGTACAACATCCCGCTCGTCGTGCCGCTGCGGGCGCCCGTCGACGCGGAGGCGCTGCGGGCGGCCCTCGGTGACGTCACCGACCGGCACGAGGTCCTGCGGACCCTGTTCGCCGAGCACGACGGGGTGCCCCACCAGCGCATCCTGCCGCCGGGGGAGCTGCGGCCCGCTCTGCGGCGGGTGGACTGCCCGGCCGAGGAGATCGGCACCCAGGTCGCCGCCGCCGCGCGGCACCGCTTCGACCTGACCCGCGAAGGCCCGCTCACGGCAGCCCTGTTCGGCGCGGGACCCGAGCGCACCCTGCTGCTCGTCCTGCACCACAGCGCCGCCGACGGCTGGTCCCTGCGGCCCTTCGCCGACGATCTGAGCCTCGCGTACGAGGCCCGCCGCGCGGGCCGGGCGCCCGCCTGGGACGCGTTGCCGGTGCAGTACGCGGACCACGCCGTGTGGCAGCGCGCCCTCCTCGCCCCCGAGCCGGAGGGCCCCGGGCGTCTGGAGCGGCTGACCGCGCACTGGCGCGAGTCGCTCGCGGGCCTGCCGCAGGAGTGCACCCTGCCCGGCGACCGGCCGCGCCCGGCGTCCGCGCGCGGCGGCGGCGCCCACGTCTCGGCGGTGGTGGACGCCGCACTGCACGAGGGTCTGCTGCGGCTCGCGGACCGGCAGAACGCCAGCCTGTTCATGGTCCTGCACGCCGCGGTCAGCGCCCTGCTCGACCGGTGCGGCGCGGGCGAGGACATCGTCGTCGGCACCCCGGTCGCCGGGCGCTCCGAACCCGCCCTCGACGAGGTCATCGGCCTGCTCACCAACACGCTGGTCCTGCGCGCCGACACCGCGGGGGACCCCGCGTTCCGCGACCTCGTCGCCCAGGTGCGCGCGCACGACCTGCGCGCCCTCGACCACCAGGACCTGCCCTTCGACCGGCTGGTGGAGGAGCTGAACCCGCCGCGCCACCCGGCCAGGCACCCGCTCTTCCAGGTCATGCTGGCCCTGCAGAACAACGAGCGGGCCGTCCTGCGCCTCGACGGGCAGGACCTTCCGCTGCGGCCCACCGCCACCGGCACCGCCAAGTTCGACCTCTTCGTCGACGTGCTCGAACGCCACGACGACGCAGGCGCGCCCGACGGCCTCGACCTGCACGTCGAGTACGCGACCGACCTGTACGACACGGCGACGGCCGAGGCGTTCGCGCACGCGCTGCACGAGGTGCTCGCGGCCGTGTGCGCCGACCCGGACGTCCGTGTCCACGCGCTGCCCGCGCCCCCGCCGCGCACCGCGCACCCCGCGACGGACGCAGGCGCTCCGGCCGACGCGCACGAGGCGCTGCGCACGGCCCTGTCCGTCCCCGGCATCCGCGACGCGGTCGCCCTGCCCGCACCGGGGAACGACGGCGGACCCCCGCGCCTGTTCGTCGTGCCGGGTCGGGCGGAAGCGGCCGAGCGCGTCGAACGGCTCCTGGGCGGCGACGGGAGGACCGCGGTCCGGGTCACGGCGGTCGCCGTCCTGCCCCGCACCCCCGACGGTGCCGTCGACGCCGACGCGCTGCACGCCCTGCCGCTCGTCGACCGCACCGCCGCCGACGCCTGGCGCGAGCGCCTCGCCTCCTTCCCCGGCGTCACCGCGGCCGACGTCACGGTCGAGGACGTCCCCGGGGAGCTGGGCCGCCGCCACGTCGGCACCCCGCGCCGCACCGGCCCCGAGGCGACGCACACGCCGGACGGGGACACGTCCCTCGCGTCCCCGGTCCCGGCGTTGAGCGAAGGCCCCGAACTCGCCGGGCCGTCGGTGTCCGGCTGGGCGCAGGCCCTGGTCCGCTCCGCGCAGCGCCCGCACGGCGAGGTCGTGCACGTCCACGCCGACGGCAGCGAGCACCGGCGCGACTACGCGTCGCTGATCACGGAGGCGTCCCGGGTCCTCGGCGGACTGCGCCGGTCCGGGCTGCGTCCCGGTGACCGGGTGATCCTCCAGTGCGACGCGAGCGAGGACTTCCTCGCCGCGCTCTGGGGCTGCATCCTCGGCGGCTTCGTCGCCGTCCCCCTGACCGTGCCCGCCTCGTACGGCGTCCCCTCGGCGGCGCTGGCCAAGCTGGAGGGCATCTGGACGATGCTCGGCCGGCCCTGGATCGTGTGCTCCCCGGACCGGGAGGCGGACCTGCGCGACCTCGCGGCCCGGCGCGACTGGCCCGGTCTGCGGCTGACGACGGCCGACGCCCTGCGCGAGGCGCCGGAGGACCGCGACTGGTACGAGGCCCGCCCCGACGACCTCCTGCTGATGCTGATGACCTCGGGCAGCACCGGCCTGCCCAAGGCCGTCCGCCAGAGCCACCACGCCGTCCTGACCAGGTCGGCCGCGACCGCGCAGCTCAACGGGCTCGACGAGCACGACACCACGCTCAACTGGATCCCGCTCGACCACGTCACCGGCGTGGTCATGTTCCACCTGCGCGACGTCTACCTCGGCTGCCGCCAGATCCACGCGCCGACCTCCTGGATCCTGGAGGACCCGACGCGCTGGATGGACCTCGCCGACCGGCACGCGACCACCGTCACCTGGGCGCCCAACTTCGCCTTCGGTCTCCTCGCCGACCAGGCCGCCCGCTTCCTCGACCGCGCCTGGGACCTGTCGCCGATGCGGCTGGTCATGAACGCCGGTGAGGTCGTCGTGGCGTCCGCCGCGCGCCGCTTCCTGCACGCGCTGAAGCCCTTCGGGCTGCCGCAGGACGTGATGCACCCCGGCTGGGGCATGTCCGAGACCTGCTCGGTCGTCACCGACGCCGTGCTGCCCGGCGAAGCGGACAGCCGCGACGCGTCGTTCGTCAGCTGCGGCCGCCCCTACCCGGGGTTCGCCATGCGCGTCGTCGGCGAGGACGGCACGCTGCTCGACGAGGGCGCCGTCGGCCGGTTCCAGGTCCGCGGCGCCTCCGTGACCAGCGGTTACCACGACAACGCGGAGGCCAACGCCGAAGCCTTCACCGACGACGGCTGGTTCGACACCGGCGACCTGGCGTTCCTGCGGGACGGCGAGCTGTACATCACCGGCCGCGCCAAGGACGTCATCATCGTCAACGGCGTCAACCACTACAGTCACGAGATCGAGGCGTGCGTCGAGGAACTGCCGTGCGTCGTACGCAGCTTCACCGCGGCCGTCGCCGTGCGCGTCGACCCCTCGGCCACCACCGACGAACTCGCGCTCTTCTTCCATCTCGCCCCCGGCCAGGACCCGGCCGCCGCGATGCGCGGCATCGCGGGCAAGGTGACCCGGGAGATCGGCGTCAGCCCCGCCTTCCTCGTCCCGGTCGCCGAGGACGTGATCCCGAAGACCGAGATCGGCAAGATCCAGCGCACCAAGCTGCGCAAGAGCTTCGAGGCGGGCGACCTCGACGAGGCGGTCCGCGCCGCCCAGTTGCTGATGGGCACCGCCGCCACGCTGCCCGACTGGTTCCTGCGCCCGGTGTGGCAGCGGGCCGAGCGGCACCCCTCCCACCCGGGTGCGGCCGGACGGCACACCCTCGTCCTGGCGGAGGACACCGACCCGCCCGCGCTCGACCTCGCGCGGCAGCTCGCCGAGGCCGTGCGGGCGGACGGCGGACTGTGCACCGTGGTCACCCGAGGCGCGGCGTACGAGCGGATCGACGCGGCGCGCTACCGGGTCAGGACCGCGGACGACACCGATCACACGGCGCTGCTGCGGCAGTTGCACGCCGACGGGCGGCCGGTCGACACCGTCGTCCACCTGAGCCGCACGGTGCAGGAGCCCCTGGACGACACCGGCCCCGACTCCCTCCTCGCGCTCGCCCGCGCCCTCGCCGCCCGGCCCGGACAGCAGCGCCCCGTCGGCCTGCTCCACGTGACGGCGGGAGCCCAGGCCGTCGCGCCCGGGGACGACGCCGCCCCGGCGCACGCCATGGCCGGCGCCCTCCTGAAGTCGCTGGGTGAGGAGTTCACCTGGCTGCGCGGAGTGCACCTCGACCTCGACCCGGCCGCCCCGTCGGACCCCGTGGCCGTCCTGCTCGCGGAGACGGCCGGGACGGCGCCCGACGCCGAGGTCGCGTACCGCGGCGGCCTGCGGTACGTACGCCGCCTCGCCCCGCTGCCCGACGAGCCGTCGCGCGCCGAACCGGTCGCGGGCCCCGAGGGGTTCCAGCTCGTCAGCGGGGGCCTCGGCGGCGTCGGCAGCGAGGTCGCCGCGCATCTGCTGAAGACGCCCGGCACCCGCCTGCTGCTGCTGGGCCGCACTCCGCTGCCCGCCGAGGACAGCCGGCCGCGGCATCCGGCCGAGGGCGGCCCCGTGGCCGACCGCGTCGAGGCGCTGCGCCGCCTGCGCGCCCTCGGCGAGGTCCGCTACGCGTGCGCCGACATCACCGACGACGCCCAGGTGCGGGCCGCCGTGGACGAGGCGGCCGCCGCCTGGGGCGCGCCCCTGACCTCGGTGCTGCACCTCGCCGGAGTGCGCGACGAGCGGCCCGTCCGGGACCTCGACCCCGCCTCCTGGCGGCGGGCGCTCGACGCGAAGGTGGCCGGTGCGTGGACCCTGCACCGCGTCGCCGCCGACCACCCGGTGACCTCGTTCCTCACCTTCTCCTCCGTCAACGGCTGGTTCGGCGGCGCCATGAACGCCTCGTACGCCGCCGCCAACGCCTTCCTCGACGCCCTCGCCCTGCACCGCCGCGCCCAAGGCCTGCCCGCGCAGAGCCTGGCGTGGAGCCTGTGGAACGAGCGCGGGATGAGCCGCGGCTACGGTCTCGCCGCGCTCGGCGAGGCCCGCGGCTACCGGGTCCTCGACACTCCCTCCGCGCTGCGCTCCCTCGACCTGGCCCGCACCCTGGACGAGCCGCACCTGCTGATCGGCGCGGACCGCAGCGCCCCCTGGGTGCGCAGCCATGTCGCGGGCGAGGCACGGCAGGTACGCCGCCCGGCCGCGCGGGTCGCCCTGGAGGAGGGCACCGATCTGGGAGCCCTGTACGGCGCGGCGGCCGACGCCGCACGGGCCGCGGGACTCGGCGACGCCTGGGTGCTGCGGTCGGCGGGCAGCGCCGCCCAGCAGGCCGGGCCGGACACGGGGGAGCGGCTGCGGCGCCTGGAGAGCGGGCTGGCCCGGCTCTGGTGCGGCGTCCTCGGCTGCGACCGGGTCGGCCGGGACGAGAACTTCTTCGACCTCGGCGGCAACTCCCTGCTCCTGGTCACGGCCCAGAGCGCGATCACCAAGGAGTTCGGCTGCGAGATCACGGTCGTCGACCTCTTCGCCCACCCCACCGTCCGCGACCTCGCCCGGCACCTGTCGACCCTGACGGAGACCGGGACGGACCCGGCCGACACCGGTGCGGCGGCGCAGGAGCCGGCGGACCGGCACGGGCCCGCGGAGGCCGAGCCGAACGGTCTGGACAAGGCCAAGGAAAAGGCACAGCGGCAGCGCGCGGCACGGGCCCGCCGCACCGCCCGGCACGGGAAGGACCGAGGGAATGCGTGAGACCCCCGTCCCGCAGGAGGGACAGGACGGCTACGACGAGGAGGCGCCCGCCATCGCCGTCATCGGCATGGCGGGACGCTTCCCCGGCGCCGACGACCTGGACGCCTTCTGGGACAACCTGGCGGCGGGCCGCGAGTCGGTACGGCCCGTCACGGACGAGGAGTTCCTCGCCGCGGGCGGCGACCCGGCCGACCTCGACGACCCCTCCCTGATCCGCATGGCGTCGGTCGTCGAGGGCATCGACCGGTTCGACTCCGGGTTCTTCGGCTACAGCCCCGCCGAGGCCGCCGTCGTCGATCCGCAGCAGCGGCTGCTCCTGGAGACGGCCTACCAGGCACTGGAGAACGCCGGATGCCTCGGCCCCGGCGCCGCGGAGGCGGTCGGCACGGTCGGCGTGTACGCGGGCAGCGGCGACAGCCGCTACTACCCGGGCCACGTCCACCCGCGCTTCGCCGGGCAGCCCGGATCGGTGGCGCTCGTGCACGCGGCCACCGCGAACTCCCTCGGCACCCTCGCCACCCGCCTCTCCTACGAGCTGGGGCTCACCGGGCCCAGCGTCTCCCTCCAGACGGCCTGCTCGACCGCGCTCGTCGCCGTGCACACCGCCTGCCAGGAACTCCTCGACTACCGGTGCGACACAGCGCTCGCCGCCGCCGTCTCCCTCAACCCTTCGGCGCGGCTCGGCTACCGGCACGTGCCCGACGGCCCCTTCTCGCCCGACGGCCACTGCCGCGCCTTCGCCGCCGACGCGGCCGGCACCTCCTCGGGCGACGGCGTGGGGGCGGTCGTCCTCAAGCGCCTGGAGGACGCCCTCGCCGACGGCGACCGCGTCCGGGCCGTCATCCGGGGCAGCGCCGTCAACAACGACGGACGCCGCAAGGTCGGCTTCAGCGCGCCCAGTTCGGCCGGGCAGACCGAGGTGATCCTCGCCGCCCAGGCGCAGGCGATGGTCGACGCGGGCAGCATCGGTCTCGTCGAGGCGCACGGCACCGCCACCAAACTCGGCGACCCCATCGAGGTGTCCGCGCTGACCGAGGCGTTCCGGCAGAGCACGGACGACACCGGGTTCTGCGCCCTGGGCTCGGTGAAGACCAACATCGGCCACCTCGGGGCCGCCGCCGGCATCGCCGGGCTGATCAAGGCCGTACTGGCCCTGGAACACCGGCAGATACCGCCGAACCTGCACTTCGACGAGGCCAACCCGCTGATCGACTTCGCCGCCGGGCCGTTCTGGGTGCCCACCGCCCTGGAGGACTGGGCGGCCGGGGACCAGCCGCGCAGGGCCGCCGTCAGCGCCTTCGGCATCGGCGGCACCAACGCGCACGTCGTCCTGGAGGAAGCACCGCCCGCCGCGCCCGCCGCGCCCCGGGCCCCCGAGGACGGCCACCGACTGGTCCTCCCGCTGTCGGCGCGGACCACGGGCGCGCTGCGGGGCCAGGCCGACGCCCTCGCCCGCCACCTCGACCGCCACCCCGGCCTGCGCCTGGACGACGTCGCCCACTCCCTGCGCACACAGCGGCCCGCGCTGCCCCACCGCCTCACCGTGACCGCGGCCTCCCGCGACGAGGCGCTGGCCGCGCTGCGCACCGCCGCGCCCGCCACCCCCGCCCTGACCGGTGAACCCGCCCGGGTGGCCTTCCTGCTGCCGGGCGGCGGCACCCAGTACCCCGGCATGGGCGCGGAGCTGTACCGCGGCCACGCCGTCTACCGCGACATCGTCGACGAGTGCGCGCGCATCCTGCGGCCCGTCCTCGACGCCGACCTGCGCACCACCCTGTTCGACGACCCGGAGCCCGACGGCACCGCCCTGTTCGCGGGCCTAGTGGCGACCGAGTACGCGCTCGCCCGCACCCTCATGGAGGCCGGGGTCCGCCCGGACGCGCTCATCGGGCACTCCCTCGGCGAGTACACCGCCGCCTGCCTCGCCGGGGTCATGGACCTCGACGCCATGCTGCCCCTGGTCACCGAGCGGGTCCGGCTCATCGCCTCGGCGGGCGGGGCGACGGTCGGCGTCGCGGCACCCGCCGAGGAACTGCTGCCGCTCCTCGACGACGACCTGTCCCTCGCCGCGGTCAACGGGCCCGCCGCCTGCACCGTCGCCGGGCACGCCGACGCGGTCGCCCGCTTCGAGGCCGAACTGGCGCGCAGGGACCTCCCGTTCCGGCGGCTGCGCATCCCCGCCGCGGCCCACTCCCACGTCCTGGACCCGGTCCTCGGCACGTTCGAGAGCCACCTGCGCACCCTCACCCTGCGCCCGCCGCGCATCCCGTACGTCACCAACGTCACCGGCACCTGGGTCACCGACGCACAGGCCACCTCGGTCGAGCACTGGCTCGACCACACGCGCCGCACCGTCCGCTTCACCGACGGCGTCACGTCCCTGTGGGAGCGCATGGCCCCGGTCCTCGTGGAGATCGGCCCCGGCGACACCATGACCAAGCTCGCCGCCGCCCAGCTCGCCGAGCACACCCCGGTCACGGTGACGACGATGCGCCACGCCAAGGCCGACGCCCCGGACGACTTCGTCCTCACGGAGGCGCTCGGCCGCCTGTGGAGCGCGGGCGTGGAGAGCGCGCTGCCCCCGGTCCCGGGCACCCCCGGGCGCGTCCCCCTGCCCCCGTACGCCTTCGAACGGCACCGCCACTGGATCGACGCCCCCGGCGCCCGGACGGATCCCGACGCCGCGGACAGCTCCGCCGCGGCGGCGCCGGGCACGGGTCTGGCACCGCGCCCCCGCCTGACGACCGGACACGTGCCGCCGCGCACCGACCGCGAGGAAGCCGTGACCCGGCTCTGGGAGGAGACCCTCGGCATCGGCGGGATCGGCGTCAACGACAACTTCTTCGACCTCGGCGGCGACTCGATGCGCGCCGTCCTCCTCGCCGGACGGCTCCGCAGTGCCGGGGTCCTCGACGTGCCCGCCGCGACCCTGCTCGCCGCGCCCACGGTGGCCGGTGTCCTCGCGACCGCAGAGGACACCGGCGCCGACTCCGCGCCCCCCGGGTCGGCCGCGCTGGGTCCGCTCCTGCCGCTGCGCCCGGAGGGAAGCGCCGCGCCGCTGTTCTGCGTCCACCCCGGCGCGGGCGTCTCCTGGCGCTACACGGGACTGCTGCCGCACCTGGGCGGCGAGCAGCCCGTGTACGGCATCCAGGCCGCCGGGCTCGACGGCACCCGCCCACCGGCGCCGGACGCCGCGGCCATGGTCGCCCACTACGTCGGCCTCGTCCGGGAGGTGCAGCCGGCGGGCCCGTACCGGCTGCTCGGCTGGTCCTACGGCGGTTTCGTCGCCCACGCGATGGCCTGCGCGCTGCAGGAGCAGGGGGAGCGGGTGGAGCTGCTCGCGATGCTCGACGCGCCCCAGCCGCACGGCACCGCCCACGACCCGGACGCCGCGGAACGGCAGGTGGCGGCCCTCCTGACGAGGGTGGCGGGGCTGCCCGCCGGGCAGGGCGCGGACCCGCGCGACGTCGACGCCGTACTCGACCGCATCGACGCGGCGGTCACGGCCGACCGGGCGACCTCCCCCGTGACCCGCGCCGAGGCCGCCGCCATCGCCGAGGTCATGCGCAACAACCTGCGCCTCGCTCCGCAGTTCGCCCCGGGCGTCTACCGGGGGGACGTGCTGTTCTTCAGCGCTGAGGAGGAGACGGACGGGGCCGGGGACCTCGCGGTCATGCCGGGCAAGGCCGACGCCTGGCGCCCCCACGTCGACGGCGCCCTCCACGACCACCGGGTGCCCTGCGGCCACTACGAGATGACCGAGCCCGACCCCATCGCCCGGATCGGCGCCGCCGTCGCCAAGGCGCTGCGGCCGGACGGCACCGCCTGACCCCCCCGCTTCCTCCCCCCCCCGCCACCCGCACCCGTCACGAAGGGCCTCCTGTGCACGCGACCCAGAACCTGTACGAACTCGGCGACGCCCCGCCGCTCGGCACCGCGCCCAAGCAGATGTACGCCTCCCTCATCCGCCAGGAGCGCTACGGGCAGCCCGTCGACGCCTTCCGCACCGAGGTCGTCGACGTCCCGCACGTCGGCCGCGGACAGGTGCTCGTCAAGGTGATGGCGGCCGGCGTCAACTACAACAACGTGTGGGCGGCGCTCGGCGAACCGCTCGACGTCATCGCCGCACGCCAGAAGGCGGGGGCCACCGAGGACTTCCACATCGGCGGCTCCGACCTGTCGGGCGTGGTGTGGGCCGTCGGCGAGGACGTCCGGAGCGTGCGCCTCGGCGACGAGGTCGTCGTCCTCGCCAGCCGCTGGGACGAGGCCGCCGAGGACATCCGCCTCGGCGCCGACCCCGCGTTCTCCACCTCGCAGCGTGTGTGGGGGTACGAGGAGAACTTCGGCTCCTTCGCGCAGTTCGCGGTCGTCGACGACTACATGCTGCACCCCAAGCCGAAGGCCCTGTCCTGGGCCGCGTCCGCCTGCTACATGGCCACCGCAGCGACCGCCTACCGGCAGCTCTTCGGCTGGGACCCGCACACGGTCAGGCCCGGCGACCCCGTGCTGATCTGGGGCGGCGCGGGCGGCCTCGGCTGCATCGCCATCCAGCTCGTGAAGCACGTCGGCGGCATCCCGGTCGCGGTCGTCTCCAGCGAGGAGCGCGGCGAGTACTGCGTGCGGCTCGGCGCCAAGGGCTGGATCGACCGACGCGAGTTCGACCACTGGGGCCGCCTCCCCGACACCTCCGACGAGGAGGCGATGGGCCGCTGGCTGAAGGGGGCGCGCGCGTTCGGGCGACGCTTCTGGGAGGTGCTCGGCGAGCGCCGGGCCCCGCGCATCGTCCTCGAACACTCGGGCGCCGACACCGTCCCCACGTCCATGTACATGTGCGACAACGGGGGCATGGTCGTCATCTGCGGCGGCACCACCGGCTACAACGGCGACGTGGACCTGCGCTTCCTGTGGATGCGGCAGAAGCGCCTGCAGGGCTCCCACGTCGCGAGCGCCCGCGAGGCCCGCGAGATCACCCGCCTCATCGACCAGGGCGTCGTCGACCCGTGCCTGTCCCGCACGTTCGCCTTCGACGAGATCGGCCTGGCCCACCAGCTCATCCACGAGAACCGGCATCCGGCGGGGAACATGGCGGTGCTGGTCGGGGCGCGGTGACCGGCACGGGTGCGCCGTCCGCACCCGCACGGTGACCGGCGGGAGGGGGCGTCAGCCGCGCCCCCTCCGGCCACCCCCGCGGCGCCGGGTGGCGGCCGCGATCACTCCAGCACGCAGCTGAAGACGCCCGGCCCGACCGGGATCACGCACACCCGCACGGCACGGTGCGGGGCCGTGCGCAGCGCGACGCGCAGGGCGTCGCCGCACGACTCGGCCCGCAGGTCACGCAGGCTCCTCGCCCCCGTCCCGCCGGAGCCGGACAGCGCCTTCCACGCGGCCTCCTTGGCCGAGAACAGCGCCGTCACCGGCCACCCGCCGCCCCGCAGCAGCTCCCCCTCGTCCGCGCGGAGCACCAGCCGCGCCGCGCCGTCGGGCAGCGGACGCAGCTCCAGGTCGCAGCCGAGCGGGGTGCCCCGGCCCGGCGCGCGGGCCACGGCGACCGCGACGCCCGCGCTGTGCGAGATCGACGCCGCCCTCCCGGGCGGGAACAGCGGCAGGCGGCCCGCCCGCGGAATCTCGCCGCAGTCGAGCCCCACCGCGCGCAGCGCACGCCGGGCGGCCAGCCGGCCCGCCAGGAACTCGCGGCGCCGGTGCGCCGGCATCTCCGCCGCGGCCGTCTCCTCGGCGGGTCCCGCGGGGACCGCCAGCGGGTCCGCGGTGAGGGCGACACCGAGACCGAGCCCGGCAGCGGCGCACAGGGGCCGCAGCCGGTCGAGCCGCGCGAGGAGCTGGGGCCGCGTACACGGGTCCGGGTGGGCCGTCGACGGCGACGGCCCACCCGGACCCGTGTACGCGGCCACGGCCTCAGGCCCGCAGCAGCTTCTTGATGATCTTCCCGGCGGGGTTGCGCGGCACCTGCTCGATGAACTCGATGCGCCGCGGCCGCTTGTAGGGCGCGAGCAACGTCGAGGTGTGGCGCAGCAGTTCGGGCGCCCCGGCCTCGGTCCCGCTCTCCAGCACGACGTACGCCAGCGGCACCTCGCCGTAGTCCGCGTCGGGCATACCGACGACCGCGGCGTCACGGACGGCCGGATGGGCCATCAGGGCGCGTTCGATCTCCGAGGGGTAGACGTTCTGCCCGGCCCGGATGATGAGGTCCTTGCTGCGGTCCACGAGGTGGATGCGGCCCTCCTCGTCCATGAAGCCGAGGTCACCGGTCCTGACCCAGCCGTCGAGGCGGATCTCCTCGGTGGCCGCCGGATCGTTCCAGTACCCCTGCATGAGGCCGGGCCCGCGCACGACCATCTCGCCGATCTCCCCGCGCGGCAGTTCCCGTCCGGCCCCGTCCACCGCGCGGGCGGACATGCCGGGCACCACGCGTCCGCAGGGGATGCGCGCGGTGACGTCGCCGGGCAGGGGGTGCTCGTCGGGGCCGAGGGTGACGAACGGACCACCGACCTCCGTCATGCCGTAGACCTGGCGGAAGCCGCAGCCGAGCCGCTCCACCGCCTCCGCGTACACGTCGAGGGGCATCGGGGCGGCACCGTAGAGGATCTCCCGCAGCGAGGACAGGTCCGTCCTGTGCGAGCTCTTCGCCTGGAGCATGAACCGCAGCATCTGCGGGACCAGCCACATGTGCGTGGCGCTGTGCTCCTCCACCGCGGCGAGGGCCCGCTGCGGGGTGAACCCCGGCGTCAGCACCACCGTGGCACCGGCGGCCAGGTAGGTCAGGGAGACGACCATGCTGCCGTGGTACAGCGGGCAGCAGTTGACCATGACGATGTCGTCGGTGGGGCGGGCCATGACCAGCCAGCCGAGCGCGATGGCCCGGAACGAGCCGGAGTCGACGGTGACGCCCTTGGCCTGCCCCGTGGTGGCCGAGGTGTGCAGCACGGCGATCGGGTCGGTGTCGGCCACGGCGGGCAGCTCCCGCTCGGCCGCGACCGTGCCGAGCGCCTCGAACCCGGGCTTGTCGAGGGCCAGTCGGATGCGCACCGACGCCGGGAGCGTCGTGTGCCGGTCGAGCAGCTCCGACTCGCCGATGACGGCGACCGCGCCGACCCGCTCGACGATCCCGGCCACCTCGGGAACCGTCAGGCTGTGGTTCAGGGGCACGAACAGCGCGCCGAGCCGGGCGAGCGCGAAGTAGCTCTCCAGGACCTCGATCCGGTCCTTGGACAGCACGGCGACCCGGTCACCGTGCTCGATCCCCGACTCCGCCAGACCGCGCGCGAGTTCGGCCGTACGGTCATGGAACTCGGCCCAGGTGACGCTGCGTTCCTCGTCGACCAGCGCGGTCCGCTCCGGGAAGCACTGGCGGTTGCGTTCGAGCAGCTGGGTCAGCCACATCACGCACCGCCGCCGGCGCCGGCGGTGGACCGCCCGGCGACGAACCGCTCGTAGTCGGCGATCGACCGCAGCTCCTCCATGTCCTCGGCGCCGATCTCGACCCCGAGCCGCTGCTCGACGAGCAGGACCAGACGCACCAGGTCACCGGAGTCGATACCGCTCGCGGCGAGGTCGACGTCGTCACCGATGGCGCCGGGGTCGGCGTACTCGGCGGTACCGGTGAGTTCGACCAGCAACTCCCTGATGGTGCTCATGAGATCCCCTTTCGCTGCGGCACGCCTGCCGCCCTGCGGGCCTGATGTGTCACCCGAAGCAGAGGAGCGCGGGGCGCGTCACACTCCCTCGGCAGGGCGTGACCTTTGTCACGCGGCCGTTGTGCGGGGGCGGGGATAGCGGGGCCCGCTCCCGTCCTCTTTCCGGATGGAGGTTCCGCCGCGCGGCCCGCTCGTGGTCCGTGGCGGCCTGTGGCCGCCCACGGGGCGGTGTCGACGCTGAAGGAGTGGTGCGAGTGCCCAAGCAGTGCGTACGGGGTCCGGCCGGCCGCCGGCCCGGGACGGCGGCGCGGGCCGGCAGCGGGAGTGCCGCGGGCGGTCCGGTATGAGCACGCCCGGGACCTCGGCGGTCGCCGCACCGCAGCACGCCGCCCGGCAGGACGGGCCGCCCGCCCCCCAGGACGCGTTGCCCGCCCACTTCGACGCCCTCATCGCCGCCGGTGAGACGATCGAGCCGCGCGACTGGATGCCCGACGGCTACCGCCGGATGCTGCTGCGCCAGATCGCCCAGCACGCCCACTCCGAGATCATCGGCATGCAGCCCGAGGGCGCCTGGCTGACCCGGGCGCCGTCCCTGCACCGCAAGTCGGTGCTGATCGCCAAGGTGCAGGACGAGGCGGGCCACGGCCTCTACCTGTACTCGTCCGCCGAGACCCTCGGCGTGGACCGCGCCGAACTCCTCGACGCCCTCCACCGCGGCCAGCAGCGTTTCGCGGCGACCTTCAACCACCCGGCCCTGACCTGGGCGGACACCGGCGCCATCGCCTGGCTGACGGACGGCGCCGCCGTCATCAACCAGGCCCCCCTGTGCCGGACCTCCTACGGCCCGTACGCCCGCGCGATGCGCCGCGTCTGCCAGGAGGAGGCCTTCCACGTACGGCAGGGGTACGACCTGATGCGCGCGCTGTGCGAGGGGACGCCCGAGCAGAAGCGGATGGCGCAGGACGCGGTGGACCGCTGGTGGCTGCCCGCCGTGGCGCTGATGTTCGGCCCGCCGGACACCGAGGCGGGCGGGGCCGACGCCCGCACCGCCGCGCTCGGCGCCGCCGTCTCCCGCCGCGCCATCGCCTGGGGCATCAAGCGCCACACCAACGACGAACTGCGCGCGCGCTTCGTCGACAGCGTCGTCCCGCAGGCCGAGCGGCTCGGGCTGACCCTGCCCGACCCGGCGATCCGCTGGAACGAGGAGCGCGGCCACTACGACTTCACCCCCGTCGACTGGGAGACCTACCGCGACGCGCTCGGCGACGACACGCACTGGGCCCGGCAGCGGATCGCGCACCGGCGCGCCGCGCACGAGGACGGCGCGTGGGTGCGGGAGGCGTCGGCCGCGTACGCCGCCCGGGAGGACGCCGACGGCCGCACGGAGGAGCCCGCATGAGCAGCACACCCACCGGCACGGAGCGGGAGGGCGCGCCCGCGTCCTGGGAGGTCTTCCTGCGGCCCCGCCGGGGCCTGTCGCACCAGCACATGGGATCGGTCCGGGCGGACGACGCCGACATGGCCCTCGGCCGCGCCCGCGACCTCTACGTCCGCCGGGGCGACCCGCTGTCCCTGTGGGTGGTCCGCTCGGACGCCGTGCACGCGGTCTCCCCGGCCGAGCGCGACCCCTACTTCGGCAACGCCCGGCACAAGCCGTACCGGTACCCGGAGCAGTACGCCCCGCTGACCGGACCGGACGAGAGGGGGTCCGACGGTGACCACGACCAGTGACACGGCCGCGGAGACCGCCCGCACCGGCCAGGACCCCGATCTCGCCGCGCACCTGCTGCGCCTCGGCGACGACGCGCTCGTCCTCGGCCAGCGGCTGTGCCAGTGGATCACCCGGGCGCCGACGATCGAGGAGGACCTGGCCCTCTCGAACATCGCCCTCGACCTGGTCGGCCACGCCCGGACCCTGTACACCCGGGCCGGCGGGCTCGACGGGACCGGCCGCACCGAGGACGACTACGCCTTCGCCCGCGCGGACCGCGAGTTCACCAACGCCCTCGTGACGGAACTGCCGAACGGGGACTTCGCGGTGACCGTCGCCCGTCAGCTCGTCTACACGCACTACGCGGTCCTGTACTACCGGGCGCTGGCCGACGGCCCGGACCCCGACCTCGCCGGGTTCGGGGCGCGGGCCGCGACCGAGGTCGCCTTCCACCGGCGGCACGCCGACGACTGGACGCGGCGCCTCGGCCTCGGCACCCCGGAGAGCGCCCGGCGCATGCAGGCGGGCCTGGACCGGGTGTGGCCCTACACCGCCGAACTCTTCGAGGAGGACGACCTGGTGTCCCGCCTCGCCGCCGCCGGAACCGTGCCGGGGCCCGCCTCGGTGCGCCCGTCGTGGGAGCGGGAGGTCGGCGAGGTCGTCGCGGGCGCCGGTCTCACCGTCCCGGCGCCCCGCTGGCAGGCCCGCGGCGGACGCGACGGTCTGCACCTGGAGGAGTTCGGCGTGCTCGTCGCCGAACTCCAGTCGGTGCGGCGCCAGTTCCCGGGAGGCACCTGGTGAGCGCGTACCGCCGCTCCACCGAGGAGGTCCGGGCCCGGGTCGAGAGCGTGCCCGACCCCGAGCTGCCGATGATCGGCCTCGGCGACCTCGGCGTCGTCCACTCCGTGGCGCCGGACGCGGACGGCGTGCTGGAGGTGCAGATCACCCCGACGTTCCTGGGCTGCCCCGCCCTGCCCGCCATCACCTCCGCCGTCGAGGAGGTCCTCGCCGCCTGCGGCCACCCCGACGGGCGCGTACGGCAGGTGCTCGCACCAGCGTGGACGACGGAGCGCATCACCCCGGCCGGGCGGCGGAAGCTGGCGGCGCACGGCATCGCGCCGCCCGTCCCCGCCGACGCCACCGGGCCGGGCGGACCCGTCACGGTCGCACTGGGCAGCGTCCCCTGCCCGCACTGCGGATCGCGGGCCACCCGGCCGCACAGCGCCTTCGGCGCCACCCGCTGCCAGTCGGTGCTGCGGTGCACGGCGTGCCGGGAGACGTTCCCGCACATGAGCACGGTATGAGGCTTCCCTTGGACGACTTCGCCCCTCCGGACACGGACGCCCCCGCTCCCGGCCCCCGGGCGCCGCGGCCCCGGCGCACGGGCTGGCACCGGCTGACCGTCACCGGCGTGCGCAGGCTGACCGAGGAGGCGGTCGCGGTCACCCTGCGCGTCCCCGACGACCTGCGGGACACCTTCGCCCACCGGCCCGGCGACCACGTCGTCGTCCGGCACCGCCGCCCCGGACACGAACTGCGCCGCAGCTACTCGGTGTGCCCGCCGCCCGGCGACCCGGACGCCTTCCGGCTGGTCATCAAGCGGGGCGCCCCCGACGGCTACGGCGCGTACGCCACGACCACCCTGGCCACCGGGGACACCCTCGAACTCGGCCCGCCCGGCGGCACCTTCGCCCTGCCGGAGCTGCCCGGCGCGCACCACGTGCTCATCGCGGGCGGCTCCGGCATCACCCCGCTGATCACGATGGCGGCGGCGGTGCTGCGCGAGGACCCCGCCTGCCGGGTCTCCCTGGTCCACGCGGTCCCCACCACCGCGACGGCCCTGCTGGCGGACGAACTCGCCGAGCTGAAGGACGCGTTCGTCGACCGGTTCACCGCGCTGCACGTCCTCACCCGCGAGGACCGCGGCAGCGAACTGGTCAGCGGACGCGTCGACACCGCGAAACTGCCACGGCTGCTCGCCGCGCTGGACGCCCGCCCCGGTCCCGGCACGGCGTTCGCGCTGTGCGGTCCGGACGGGCTGATCACGGAGACGCGACAGGCGCTGCTCGATCAGGGCGCCGACCCGGCGGCCGTCCGCTCGGAGACCTTCACCGCGCCGTCCGGGACGCCCCGGACTCCGGAGCGGGAGGGCACGCCCCCTCCGACGCCGGCGCCCGGCGCCCGGATCACCGCCCTCTTCGGCGGTCGCCGTGCCGCCGTCACCACGGAGCCGCGCGAGGACGTCCTCCTCGACGCGCTGCTGCGGGCGCACCCCGACGTGCCGTACGCCTGCCGCGAAGGGGTGTGCGGCACGTGCCGCGCCAAGGTCCTGACCGGCCAAGTGGACCTCGCGGGCGGGCAGTACGCCCTCGACACCGAGGAACTGGCGGCGGGCTACACGCTCGTCTGCCGCGCCCGGCCCCGCACCGCCGAGGTCACGCTCGACTTCGACGCGTGACCGCCCCCGGAACCGACACACCCGTACGTGACAGGAGACTGAGTTGACCACCGACATGCGGCACGAGGGCAGGACCGCCCTGGTCACCGGCGGCAGCCGCGGCATCGGGCGGGCCATCAGCCGCCGCCTGGCCCGCGAGGGCGCCCTGGTCGCGGTCCACTACGGACACGACGAGACGGCGGCCGAGCGGACGGTCGGGGAGATCACCGCCGAGGGCGGCCGCGCGTTCGCCGTCCGGGCCGAGCTGGGCGTGGCCGGCGACGCCGTCACCCTCTGGGAGGCCTTCGACCGCGCCCTGGCCGAGCAGGACGCCGGACCCGGCCAGGGGACGGGGCTCGACATCCTCGTCAACAACGCCGGGATCACCGTCCCGCGCCCCATCGCGCACGTGACCGAGGAGGACTACGACCGGGTCTTCGCGATCAACACGAAGGCGCCGTTCTTCATCATCCAGCACGGTCTCGACCGGCTGCGCGACGGCGGCCGGATCGTGAACATCTCCTCCGTGGCCACCCGGGTCGGCTTCCCCGCGATCGTCTCCTACACCATGACCAAGGCCGCCCTGGACTACCTCACCCTCAGCCTCGCCACGGAGCTGGGCCCGCGCGGCATCACGGTCAACAGCGTCGCGCCCGGCTTCACCGAGACGGAGATCAACCCCACCCTCAGCGTTCCGGAGATCCGGCAGCGCTACTCGGACGCCTCCGTCTTCGGCCGTCTCGGCCAGCCCGCGGACATCGCCGACGTCGTGTCGTTCGTGGCGAGCGACGACGCCCGCTGGGTGACCGGCCAGTGGATGGACGCCTCGGGCGGCGTCCACATCGGCGTCTGAGACCGCGGTCCGCACACCGCACCGCCGCTCAGCCGCACCGCCGCACAAGGAGAGCCATGACCGACAGCCTGTCCGCCGTCGCCGAGCCGGCCGCGGACCCGACCTCGACCGAGCCCCTCGAGGGCCCGAGCCCCTACGACACATACGTGCACGCGTCCGTGCTGAACGCGCTCCAGCAGCCGCTGACCGAAGCGGCGGACGAGATGGGCTTCCTCGTCACCACGCAGGTGATGGAGCTGTGGTTCACGCTCGTCGTGCACGAGTGGCAGGCGGCCGGGGAGGCGTTCGCCAAGGACGACCTCGACGCCGGGACGGACGCGCTCGTCCGCAGCGCCCGCGCCCTGACCGCGCTCAACGCCTCCTGGAAGCCCATCGCCGCGCTGACCCCCATGCAGTTCAACGCGTTCCGGGAGGCGTTCGGCAGGGCCTCGGGTTTCCAGTCGGCCATGTACCGGCGGCTGGAGTTCCTCCTCGGCCAGAAGAACGCGGGCCTGCTGAACAACCACCGCGGCGACCCCCTGGTCCACGAGGCGCTGGCCGAGACGTACCGCGCGGCCTCCCTCTACGACGAGGTGCTGCGCTTCCTGCACCGGCGCGGACTGCCCGTCCCGGAGCACGTCGTGGAACGGGACGTCACCGCCCCGTACGCGTCGGACCCGGGGGTGGTCGCGGCATGGCGCGAGATCTACGCCGCGCCCCGCCACGAACTGCTGGCCCTGGGCGAGCAGCTCACCGACATCGCCGAACTGGTGGCGCGCTGGCGCTTCGACCACATCATGGTCGTCCGCCGTGCCATGGGCGCCAAGCCCGGCAGCGCCGGCTCCTCGGGACTGGCCTGGCTGGAGCGGCGCGCGTCCCTCCCGGTCTTCCCCGAACTGTGGCAGGTGCGCGGTGAGCTCTGAGACGACGGGGACCGGCACGGGGACCGAGAGGACGATCTCCGCGTTCGCGGCCGAGGAGGAGCGGCGGGTCCTGAGCCTGAAACCGGTCCTGGCACCGTCGCACGGCCGCTACGGGGACCACCCCCACCAGGTCTACGACGCGTGGCCGTCCGACGACCCCGACGCCCCGCTGGTGATCCTCCTGCACGGCGGATACTGGCGCTACGACCGGATGCACCTCACCCCGTTCGCGGCCTACCTCTCCCAGCAGGGCTTCGACGTCCTGCTCCCCGGATTCCGCAGGTCGGGCGGCGCGGGTGGCTACCCGGAGACGTTCGACGACATCGCGCGGATCGTGGCGACCCTGCCGAAGGGACGCCCCTACGTCCTCGCCGGCCACTGCTCCGGCGGCCACCTCGCCCTGTGGAGCGCGGCCCGGGGGCTGCTGCCCGCCGACTCGCCCTGGCACACCACAGGCGACCTGCCCACGGGCGTCCTGGCGCTCGCCCCGCTGACCGACCTCGCCGCGACCAGGCGCGACGACCTGAGCAACGGCGCCGCCGTCCAACTCCTGGGCGGCGAGGCACTGTTCGCAGAGCGCCTGGAAGCGGTCGACCCGCTCACCCTGCTGCGCGGGGCGGGCACCACCGGGGTGCCCACCGTGCTCCTGCACGGCGCCGTCGACGAGGAGGTGCCGCTCACCCAGTTCAGCGACTACGCGGCGGTGCACCACGACCTGCGGACGATCACCCTGCCCGGCACCGGCCACTACACGCTCATCGAACCGGGAGCGCCGGGCGCCCGCGCGGTCGCCGACACCCTCCGGGAGATGGCGGCCGCCCACAGGAAAGAGGTCCGACCGTGACGACCGCTGCCGCCACGATCGGCGACGAGGCCGCGAAGCTCGACGCCGACGACCCGCTCGCCCCGCTCCGGGACCGCTTCCTGCTGCCCGGGGGAGTGGTCTACCTCGACGGCAACTCCCTGGGGCCGCTGCCCGCCGCGGTGGCACCGGTCCTCACCGACGTCGTGCACCGCCAGTGGGGAACCGGCCTGATCAGGTCGTGGAACGAGCACGGCTGGTGGGACGCGCCCCTGAGGGTGGGCGACGCCATCGGCCGCCTCATCGGCGCCGCCGCCGGGCAGACGGTCGCGGGCGACTCGACGAGCGTGCAGTTGTTCAGCGCGCTCGGCGCCGCCGCCGCGCTGCGCCCGGACCGCCCGCTCCTCGTCACCGACCCGGGACACTTCCCGACGGACCGCTACCTGGCCGAGGCGGTCGCCGGCCGCGAGAGCCTGGAGGTCAGGCACGTGGCACCGGCCGACCTCGACGGATTCCTCGCGTCCGAGGGGCACCGGGTCGCCGTCGTCAGCTACTCGCCCGTCGACTTCCGCACCGGCGAGCTGTACGACATGCGGGCCCTGACCGACGCCACGCACCGCGCGGGCGCGCTCGTCCTGTGGGACCTGTGCCATGCCGCCGGCGCGCTCCCGGTGGACGTCGACGAGCTGGGCGTCGACCTGGCCGTCGGCTGCGGCTACAAGTTCCTCTCCGGAGGACCGGGCGCCCCCGCCTTCCTGTACGCGGCCCGCCGCCACCACGCGGCACTCACGACGCCGCTGACCGGCTGGACCGGCCACGCCGAACCCTTCGCGATGTCCCCCGACTACGCCCCGGCGCCGGGCATCGCGCGGGCCCGCATCGGCACTCCGCCGATCCTGTCCCTGCTCGCGCTCGAAGCGGCGCTGACGGCGTTCGACGGTGTGGACCTCGCGCAGATCCGCGCGAAGAGCCTCTCCCTGACGGGCTACTTCCTGCGCTGCGCCGAAGAGTTGCTGACCCCTCTGGGCTTCGAGCCGGTGACCCCGTCCGACAC
This sequence comes from Streptomyces sp. SolWspMP-5a-2, assembly GCF_900091845.1. Lineage (GTDB taxonomy): Bacteria > Actinomycetota > Actinomycetes > Streptomycetales > Streptomycetaceae > Streptomyces > Streptomyces doudnae. The sequence goes on along the minus strand of NZ_FMCI01000168.1, from coordinate 36,006 downwards.
GGCGCGCCGGGGCAGCCACGTCTCCCTCCGCCACCCGCACGCCTACGGCCTGGTGCAGGCCCTCGCGGCCCAGGGCGTGATCGCCGACATGCGCGCCCCCGACCTGCTCCGCTTCGGCGTCAACGCTCTGTACACCACCCACCAGGACATGCTCACCGCCGCGGTACGCCTGCGGGACGTCGTACGCGACGACGCCTACGACCCGGCGCCGCAGCCATCGGGCCGGGTGGTCTGAGGGCGTGAGCGCCCGGCACAGTTCGCCTGCGTCAATCGCGCGTCGCGGGGCACCCGGTGTGTTCCACGGCGCATGACGTCGAACGCGGTGTCTACAAGGGGAGTCGCAATGGCGGAGGAGACGTCACTGAAGGCGGTGGGCTGGGTGCGTTCCATTCCCATGGACTGCAGCCTCGCCGAGGCCCGCAAATGGACACGGGATCACCTGGACTCCCTGAAGTGGGCGCACGACGCGCACGATGTGGTGGACTCCGTCCTGCTGACCGTCTCCGAACTGGTCACCAACGCGCACGTCCACGCGCGCAGCGACGCCCAGCTGATCCTGCTGTGGGACGAGCACTGCCTGCACGTGACCGTCCATGACGGTTCGTCCGATCTCCCCGCGCCGCGACAGCCCTCCTCCGACGTTCCGGGGGGCCGCGGACTGCGGATCATCGACACGGTCGCCGACAAGTGGGAGACGTACCGCTGCTCCCGAGGAAAGGACGTCACGGCCTGCTTCCAGCCCCCCGTCCCCGCCAACGGCACCTGAGACGCCCCTGCACAAGGCCGGTCCGTGGCGGCACGGAGCGATGTCGCCGTCGTGTCTGCCCGGGAAGGGCGTCGTTGACCCGGTCATGAACAAGATGATCAAGCGTGGGCTGCTGACGGCCGCGGCCCTGTCGGCCACCGTGGCGGCAGGCACCGCCCCGGCCTTCGCCGACAACGACAGCAACTTCGGAAGCGGCGTGAACGCCGCGAACAACTGGAACTTCACCGCGGCGGCCGTGTGCCTGCAGGAGGTCGCGGTCGTCCCCGTTCTCGGCGACTACGTGAGCGACCACGCCACCGACTGCGCGAACGGCAACGTCATCGACCACAGCGCACGAGCCCTGGCCGGACCCGCGGTGGAGTCGCTGACCGGCCCCTGACACGGGAGCGGCCCGGAAGCCCGCCGTGCCACCCCGCGCGCAGGGTGGCACGGCGGACACGCACCCTCCGGGGAGCGGCGCCCGCACGGCGGTCCGAGGCCCCTCCGGACCTCGGCGACCGCATTCCGCGCCCCGCGCACAAGGGCGCGCGGAACCCTCCCCGCCCCCGCCCCCGGCCCTCCCGGCCACAGAGCCTCGCGGTATCGGTCATTCCGGCGGGCTCTTCCCGTGGGGTCTCCCGCGATGCCGGATTTCTGCCACGCTGGAATCGGTGCGACAGGCCGGTCGACGAGGCGGACGCGGCCCGGTCCCGGCAATCTCAGGCCATGAGCCAGCCATGAGTCAGCCAAGAGTCAGGGGAGCAGCACATGTTCGTGTCAGCGGTGAGGAAGCAGGTCGACGGTTCCCTCGACGAGGTCCGGAACCATCCGCTGGTGGCCTCCGCGGCGGCGGGCACGCTGCCCCGGGACGCCGCGCACCGGTGGGTCTTCTGCGCCGGGCGCGAGTCCCGCAGCTTCCCCTGGATCCTGCGGGAGTTACTGGCCTGGACGGACGACGACAAGGTGCGTCGCATCCTCCAGGAGAACCTCGACGACGAGCTGGGTTCGGGCGATCCCCGGCACGCGCACTTCCTGCACTACCTGCACCTCCTCGACGGGCTCGGGGTGGCGCGCGAGGAATTCGACACCTACGCGGAGCGCGCCGGGATCTCCCTGGCGCTGAGCCTCGCCTTCAACGTGGCGAAGTCCCGCAGCACCGGCCGCGCCATCGGCTACATGCTCGTCAACGAGGCGATGACCCCCGTCACGTACAACGCGGCGCGCCAGGCGCTCACCCGGCACCACCCGGAGCTGCGCACGGACTTCTTCGACCTGCACATCGAGGTCGACGACCAGCACGTCGCTGCCCTGTACGAAGCCGTCGAGGCGCTGCCCGACGACGAGGAGCGGGAGCTTCGGTTCGGCATCGCGCTCGGGCGGCGCGGCATGGAGATCCTGCTGGACGAGGCGTACGGCGTCTTCGACGCGCACGTCGAACCGCTGCGGATCACCGACGAGCGGTGGAATCCGCTGAACGGGCTCCCGAGCGGAGCCCCGGACGGGGAGCAGGCGGAGGAGTAGGCGCCGCCGCCCCTCGCCGTCACATGGTCGAGCAGCGCTCTTCGGCGACCGTTTCCGGACCTCTTCCGACGCTTCCCCGCGGCGGTGCGACCGTCTGGGCCGGAAGGTCCCGCGCGGCCACCGCCAGTGGATACCCTGTTGAACTCATCTGACGGACAAGACAGTTCGGCGAAGGAACCCCGCGTGACCTACGACTACCGCGCCAAGAAGACGGTGCTCGTGCTGGCCTCCCACCTGGAACCCGGTGTGGCGCTGAACGTCGCCGGGCACCTGTCCGTCGCCCTCGGCGCGCACGGCGACGACGGCGACCTCATGGGGCGGGACGTCCTCAAGGACGCCTCCGGCGTCCCGCACACCGGGATCTCCAAGTACCCGGTCATCGTGACCAGGGCCAAGCAGAACCGGTTGCGGCGGCTCGTCGCGGAGGCCAGGGAGCGCGACGACGTGTTCTGGACCGACTATCCCGAGCAGATGCTCACCACGGGCCACGACGACGAACTCGCGGACGCCGTCGCGGGCACCGCCGAGGAGGACATCGCGTATCTCGGAGTGATGGTCTACGGGCCCCTTGACGCCGTGACCGCCTTGACCGGACGCTTCAGTCTCTGGCAGTAGCCGCGAGCGCCGTGCCGGGAACGGCAGGCGGCGACCGCCCGTGGCGGTGGATCGGGGGAACGTGAGCAGGCAGCGTCTGACACTGTCCGACGGGTCCGTCGTGTGGGTGGACACCGTCCCGGGCGACGTCGAGGAAGAGGTGGCCTTCCGGCGCGGGACCACCCCTTTCTCCGCCGTCATGCCCTCGGTCGTCACCCTCTGCCAGGACCTCGGCAGCGCCCTGAAGGCGGCGGCCCCGCACCGCGCCCAGGTGCAGTTCGGGGTGGCGTTCAAGGCGGAGAGCACCGGCCTGTCGGCGCTGGTCGCCAAGGCCGGTGTCGAGGCCAACTTCCTGATCACCCTGGAGTGGTCGCGCGACGGCCGCCCGGAGTCGGACCTCCTGAGCGGCCCGGACGCCGCGCCGGACTCCGACGCCGGGTGACGGGCGCGCGGGACCAGGGGCGGCGACCGTGTTCCTCAACGGCCACGAACTCGTGAACATCCCCGCGGGCATGTCCTGCCTGGGCAGTTCGGAGCTCGACCCGTACGCGGGCGATCTGGAGTTCCCGATGCGGGAGGTGTACGTCTCGGAGTTCCGTATCGCCCGCCACCCCACCACCCGCCGTCAGATGACGGCGTTCCGGCGGGCGGTCGGCTGGGAACTGCCGTCCGACGGCTGGCAGTCGGAGAGCCGGGCCGTCCCCGGCGGCGACACCGCCCTCGACCTGCCCGCCGTCGGCGTCTCCTGGGAACTGGCCCTGGCCTACTGCGGCTGGCTGGGCGAACGCTCCGGGCTGCGCTTCGCGCTGCCCACCGAAGCCGAGTGGGAGAAGGCGGCCCGCGGCGGCGACGACCGGATCTGGCCGTGGGGCAATGAGTTCAGGCCCGACCGGTGCAACTCCGCCGAGGACGGCAGGAACGCGTTCCGCTCCGTGTACCAGGTCGAGGAGGGCGCCTCGCCCTACGGGTGCCTGCACATGGCGGGGGGCGTGTGGGAGTGGTGCGAGGACTACTACCACAGCCGCGCGCATCAAGAGGCCCAGTTCATCGACCCGTTCGCGGCCCGGCCCGCCTCGCGCCGCGTGGTCAAAGGCGGTTCCGCCTACTGCACCAAGGAGATCGTGCGCCCCGCCTGCCGGGACTGGACGAACTCGTACAACCAGGGAGGTGCCGATGACGGCTTCCGCGTGTGCGTGCGCCCCTGGCGCTGACCACGTCCCGCGGGCATCCGCCGCATCGCGGGCATCCGCCGCATCGCGGGCACGCGCCGCATCGCGGGCACGTGCGGGATCGCGGGCACGTGCGGGATCACGGGTCCCCGCCGGACCGCGCGACCCGTACGGGCAGCGCGTCCTGTACGGGCAGGGCGACCCGTACGGGCAGCGCGTCCCGTACGCGCCGCGCGGGTGCCACCGGCGCCGGTACCGTTCGCGCCGTCTTCGCGGTGCACCGTGAACACCGGCACCAGGAGACCCTCCGACGGCGCGGTCCCCGGGGCGACCGTCGCCGCCGTCGACGCGGCCGTCGTCCGGATCACCCAGGGCCCCGACGCCGTCGGAACCGGCTTCTTCGTCCTGCCCGGCTGGGTGCTGACCTGCGCCCACGTCCACGACCCCGCCGACCCCCGGCCGCTGCGCGTGCACTGGCGGGACCGCGAACTCCCCGTACGGGCCACGGTCGCCCCCGCTCCCGGGGAGCCTCCCGATCTGCTCCTGGTCAACGTCGACCACGACGACCACCCGGTGCTGCCCCTCGGACCCAGCGGATACGGCGTCTTCGGCTTCTACGCGTACGGCCACCAGTGGGAGGACCGGGGCTACCGCGGCTACCCGGCGTCCGGCCGGGTGACCGGTTCCACCACCTACCACGGTCGGCCGGGCCGCCCCGAACCACCGCAGCGGCTCCTGGTGCTGAACGACGCGGCCGTCAGACCCGGGATCAGCGGCGGACCCGTCCACTCGCTCGTCGACGACCGTGTCGTCGGGGTGGTGAAACGTTCGAACCCCGACGGCGGCGGCTACGCGGTCCCCGTCGAGGAGGCCGAGGCACTCCGCCCGGGGCTCCTGGAGGAGAACGCCGCCGCCGTCGACCGGGCGGGCGGCGGCCCTGGCGGCGGACGTCGGTCCGCGGCCGTCAGCGGCTACCTGATGAGCCTCCAGCGCGAGCACTCCTACGTGACATTCGCCAACCTGGAGCGGGACGTGCGCCTGGACGAGGTGTACGTGACGCTGACCCTCGCCGCGGACACCCTGGACGGCGCCGCCTTCTCCCGACGCCCCGGCGGTGGCTTCGAGTTCGCCCCCGAAGGCGCCAACGAGAAACGTGACTCCCGGCGCGACCGGGGCAGCCCGCAGCCGCGCACCCGGCAGCCGAACGCTCCCCTGGGGGAGCTGCTGGCCGCCCCCTGCGCGACGGTCCTCGGCGAACCCGGCGCGGGCAAGACCACACTGCTGCGCCATCTGCTCGTCAGGACCTGCCGGGGCGAGCTGTTCGGCGGCGACCTGCCGGTCTTCGTGCGCATCGCGTCGCTGACCGAGGAACCCGACTGCCTGCGCGCCTACCTGCGCGGCGCGTACCCCGCCGTCGCCGACGAACTGCTCACCGCCTGCGCCACCGGCCGCGCGGTCTTCTTCCTCGACGGTCTCGACGAGGCGCCCGCCCCGCTCCAGCGCAGGGTCGCGGAGGAGATCCGCCGCCTGCTCGCCGCGCAGAACCGCTTCTACGTCTCCTGCCGGACCGTGGCCTTCCCGCGCGGCCTGCTGCCCGGCGCCTTCCGCACCTTCGAGTGCGTCGGCTTCAGCCGCGGCCAGCGGGCGCGCTTCCTCGCCCGCTGGTTCGAGGACCGGCCCGCCGTCGCGCACGACATCGAACGGCAGATCGACGTCAACCCCGCGCTGACCAAGTTCGGGCAGAACCCGCTGATGCTGTCCCTGTTGTCGGCGGCGCAGCGCGACAACGACGAGGTGTACGTCCCCCGGCAGCGCACCGAGCTGTACGCGGTGCTCCTCGACGTCCTGCTGACCGGCAGGGAGTCAGCGGACGGCGACTGCTCGCCGCTCCTCAAGCGCTCCTTCCTCAGCTGGCTCGCCCTGGAACTCATGCACCTGCGGCGGGAGTCGTTCGGCGAGGAGGAGTTCTACGCGCTCTGGGGCCGCTTCGTCGCCGAGCGGCCCGCGGGAGCCGCCCCGGCGACCACCCCCTACCAACTCCTGAGCACGCTCACCGAGCGGGACGCGATCCTGCTGCGCGGTCCCGGTGGCCGCTACGGCTTCCTCCACCTGACCTTCCAGGAGTACTTCGCCGCGCGCGCCCTCGGCGGCCGTCCCGACGGACCCGACCAGGCCCTCGGGAGATGCCACGACCCGCGCTGGGAGGAGGTGGTCAGGCTGTACACCGGCATGCTCGGACCCGATGACGCCGAACGGTTCGTGACGCGGATCGCGTTCGCGCCCGGCGGCGCACCGCGTTCCGTCGAGGCGCTCACCCTCGCCGCCCGCTGCGCCTCGGACGGGCTGGACGAGGCCGCCCCGGTCTGCGACGACCTGGTCGACGCGCTCCTGCCGGTCGCGTTCGGACCCGGATCACCCCTCGCCGTCGAGGCCGCGCACGCGCTCGCCGCCCTCGCCGCCGCCTTCCCCGAGTACGTGGGGACGGTCGCCGACCGTCTCTTCGGCGCGCACCGGCCGCCCCGGCACCTCTTCGTGCGGTACGTGGACTTCCTCGGGCTCGTCGCCGGGGAGGTCGCGGGCGAGGTGCTCGCCGAGATGCTGCGCAGGCTGGCGGAGACGGACCCCACCACCTCCGACCGGCCCGTCGACGCCGCCTTCGACCTGGAGGGCTGGGTCCTGTGCGCCGTCGAGGTCGTCGAGGCGCTCGGCCGGTGCGGGCGCCCGGAGTCGGTGCCCCTGCTCGCCCCGCTGCTCGACCACCCGATGAGCGCGGTCTCCGGCGCCGTCGGCCAGGCCCTCGACGAGATCCCCCTCAGCCCGGAGAGCGGCCCCCTGCTCGCGGGACCCGACGGCACCCTGCTGGGCCGCCTGCGGGCACCGCTGGCCATGCGCGTCACCTCGCCCGCCTTCGTGCGGGAGACGATGCGCGCGCTGTTCGTCGACGCCCCCGACCCGGTCGGCCAGCTCGCGATCCGGCACGCCGTCGACCCCGAGTGGGTGGAAGGCGACAGAGGGTTCCACGCGCGCCTCCTGCACGACGCGACCGACGACCACGCCCGCGCCAACCTGCTCTCCCTGACCTCCCTCGGCGTGTACGCCGAGGACACCGGATCCGTGCTGGAGACGGCCCTGGACGGCGGGGCGCAGGAGCGGCTGCGCGTCGCGGCCCTCGCCTTCCTGCTGCGCTGCCGGCCCGCCCTCACCCGGCCGCTGGTCACCGGCCTGCTCGACGAGGGCGACCCCACCCTGGTCAGAGCGGCCTTCTCCGCGCTCGGCCGCACCGGCAACACCCAGGCGCACGCCCTCCTCCTGAAGCGCTCTCTGCGGCGCGACCACGACTGGCTGATCGACCTGTGCCTGCGCCTGTTCTGCCAGGTGCCCGCCCCCGTCTGCCGCGGCTGGCTGCGCACCGTCCGCACCTCGCACTGCGGCCCGGACGACGGCGAACGGCTCCGTCTCGCGCTGCTCTGCTCGTCGGCGCTGCGCGACCCGTCCGTGCTGCCCTCGCTCGCGGCCCTGCTGCGGACGCCGGGACCCGCCGGCCTCGTCGACCGGGTCACCGCCTACCGGGGCCTGGCCAGACTCGAACACCCGCGGGCGGAAGGGCTGCTGCTGCGGGCCCTGTCCGAGGAGGACGACCCCACCGCCACCGTCCAGGGCATCGAGGCGCTCGGCGCGCTGCGCACCCCGGGGGCCGAGGAGGCGCTGCTCAGCTACCTGGACCCGGCCACCTGGCCGCCGAACTGGCCCGCCCGCAGCCCCGACCCGGGCCAGGGCGAACAACGCCCGTCCGACCAACGGGTGCTGGCCGCCGCCGTCGCGCTGGCCCGCACCGGCACCCCGCGCGCGATCGGCCCGCTCGAAGGGCTCAGCGGGCGCCGGACGGAGAACGCCGGGCTGCGCCGGGTGGCCTACGAGGCGGTGCGCACCATCCGCTACTCCGCGCAGGAGGAGTAGGGACGGGGGCAGGCCTGGCCGGGGAGCGAGGGCGGCATCGCCCGCGACCAACCCGCGGACAGCGAGATGACGTGCACGGCCGAGGACGCCCGGCGCGGCAGCCCGGTGGTGCTCGGGATCGGCCTCCCGCCCGATGCCGAGGGCGGGCGCTGATCACAGAACGCCGTTTTGCGGCGATATCCGTACGTGTCCGCGGCGCCCGCCCTATGCTTGCTGGACGAGATGTCAACAGGGGTGACGGTCGTCGCTTCACGGGGGTAACTGTGCTCAGTTCGCTCAATCCCGCTGCCCGCTGCAGCTACCTCGTCTACGTGGAACACCTGAAGAACTGCCCCGCGTGCCATCGTCACGGCCGCCGCTGCGAGCAGGCCGAACAGCTGGTCCGCGTCTACCTGGCCGATGCCAACCCGGTGCGTTCCGCCGACGGCGCGCGTGCCCCGGAGCCTGCCGCGGGCGCCGCCCCGGACGCCCCCGAGAGCCAGGGCTGAGCGCACCGGCCGTGCGCGACCGGGGGTGACGGCGTCCGCCGAACGTGGCCGGTGCGGAGCGCTGATCAGGGTGCGCTCGGTGCGCCCGCCGGGTTCGGGGACGCGGCGGGCAGGGCGTGACCCCTGGCGGGCTCGCGGGGTGCCTTGATGGGGAACTTGACGGGGAAAGGGTGCTGGGGCTGCATCTCGCCGTGGGTGCTGTGCCGTCCCGGTCCCGTCATGGTGCTGTGCCGGGAGGGTCCAGCTCGGCCAGTGCGGCGGCGCTGGGGCTGCCGGGGTCCGCGGTGTAGAGGACCAGCCGCAGGCTGGTGCCGGGTACGAGCAGGGTGTGGCGGTCCAGGCGCAGTTCGCCGAGCGCGGGATGGCGCAGGCGTTTGCGCAGTGTCGGCCGGGGGCGCACGTCGTGGCTGAGCCAGCTCGCGGCGAAGTGCGGGCTGTGCGCGGCGTACGCGTCGACCAGCTCGCCCAGCGCGCGGTTCGCCGGGTGGCGGACGGCCGCCGCGCGCAGGTGGGCGGCGGTCTGCCGGGCGAAGGTGTCGTCCGTGCCGGTGGCGGGCGAGCAGAGGGTGCCCGCCAGCCGGACGGCGAGGCGCACGGTGTTGCGCTCGTGGACCGGCAGGTGCGCGAAGTCGGTGATCAGGGTGGCTGCCGCGGAGTTCCAGGCCACGATGTCCTCGATGTCGTTCACCAGATAGGCGGGTACCGGTCCGACCTGGTGCAGCAGCCGGCGTGCGTCGGCGGGCACCGGCGCGGGATCGGTGTCCGTGCTGGGCGGGATCTGCCCGGCGAGCCGGGCGAGATGCTCCCGTTCGCTGTCGGTGAGGCGCAGTGCCGTGCCCAGCGCGGACAGCACCTGCGGCGACGGGCGCGGGGCGCGGGCCTGCTCCAGCCGCTCGTAGTAGCTCGTGGACACCCCGGCCAGGGCGGCCACCTCCTCCCGCCGGAGCCCCGGGGTCCGCCGGGCACGCGGGCCGGGCGGGTGGAGGGCCGTGGACGGCATCTGGGCGGGACGCAGGGCTTCCCGTCGGCGGCGCAGGAAGTCGGCCAGTTCTGCTCTGCTCACCCGGTCAGGCTGGCACAGGGCCGCCCCGCTTATCCACGGACCAGTGGTCCGGGGCTTACCGGTGCGTTCCGCGGTGCCGCCCGCGCGGCCACTCTGGTGCGGTCACCCGTCGCGCAGACCGCTGGAGAACCACCGTGTCACCACGCACGTCCGAAGAGACCTCCCGCCTGCTGCTGGAGCTGCCGCCGGCCGGCACACTGCCCGAACTGCTCGGCTCGCTGAGCGCGCAGGCCACCCGATGACCGGCGTGCTCGTGACCGGCGGCACCGGGAAGACGGGCCGCGTCCTGGCCGCGCTGCTGCGCGAACGCGGCGTGCCGGTCCGGGTGGCCTCCCGCACCCCGCCGGCCGGAGCCCCGGCGGCGGTCCGGTTCGACTGGAACGACCCGGCCACCCATCCCGAAGCGCTGCGCGGGACGGACCGGGTCTACCTGGTGCCTCCCGTGCACACCACGGACCCGATGCCGCTGGTCCGGCCGTTCCTGGCCGAGGCCGAACGCCTCGGCGTGCGCCGGGTGGTGCTGCTCGGCTCCGCCCTCGTGCTGCCCGGTGCCCCCGGCGCTCTGGAACTGGCCGCGCACGTGCGGGCCCGGCCCGGATGGGTGGTGCTGCGTCCCTCCGGGTTCATGCAGAACTTCCTGGCCCCCCACCCGCTGGGTGAACGCATCCGGCGACACGGTGACATCCGCACCGCCGCGACGACCGGGCGGGTGGGCTGGATCGACGCCGGTGACATCGCGGCGGTGGCCGCCGCACTGCTGGCCACGCCCGACGGCCACACCCACGCCCCGCGCGACCACCTGCTCACGGGGCCGGAGGCGCTGAGCTACCAGGACGCGGCGCAGATCATCTCCCACCACACGGGCCGACCGATCCGCGTCGTGCCCGTCAGCGTCGCCGAACAGGCGGACGTCTACCGCGCGTCCGGCATGCCGCACGCCTTCGCGACCGCCCTCGCCTCCGTCGACGCCGGCATCCGGACGGGCCGGGACGACCACATCAGCACCGCGGTGCGGGACCTGACCGGCCGCCCGCCCCGCACTTTCGCCGGGTTCGTCCGGCAGCACGCGGCCCGGTGGTGAGCACCGGGACACCCGGAAATTGTCGCGCCCCGGGCCCGGGGGTGCCGGAGGCGTCATCACCACGGAACAGCCAACAGGACCGCGCCGCCCGAGACCCGTGACAGCACCGCTGCCCGGCCGCACCCGCTCCCGGTCCCGGGCGAGGGCTCGAGTGACGGTCGACGGCTCCGCGACCGGGTGGCTGCCATCCTCGACGGACCGACACGGCGACCGGCGGGAGCGGAAGATGGCCTCGGAACGGTACGGGACGCGGCGCACGGCGGAGACGTCCCGCGACGACGGTGAGCGAGCCGACCGGCCGCGCCACGAGCCCGGGGGTGCGCGCCCGTGAGGCTCCTCGTCACCGGCGGCGCCGGATTCATCGGTTCCCACTACGTCCGCAGCCTCCTCTCCGGCGCCTACCCCGGGCACGACGGGACCCGGCTGACCGTGCTGGACAGCCTCACCTACTCGGGCACCCTCACCAGCCTGCCGCCCGCGCACCCGCGTCTGACGTTCGTGCGCGGCGACATCCGCGACCGCGACCTGCTCCTCGACCTGCTGCCAGGACACGACGCGGTCGTGCACTTCGCCGCCGAGTCGCACGTGGACCGCTCCATCGCGGGCTCCACGCCCTTCGTCACCACCAACGTCGTCGGCACCCACACCCTCCTCGAATGCTGCCGGCGGACCGGCGTGGAGCGCTTCGTGCACATCTCGACCGACGAGGTCTACGGCTCGGTCGAGGACGGCTCGTGGACGGAGGCGTCCCCGCTGGAGGCCAACTCGCCCTACGGCGCCTCGAAAGCCGCCTCCGACCTGTTGGTGCGCGCCTTCCACCGCACCTACGGGATGTGGACCACCGTCACCCGGTGCAGCAACAACTACGGTCCCCACCAGTTCCCCGAGAAGATCATCCCGCTGTTCGTCACCCGCCTCCTCGACGGGCGCAAGGCACCCCTGTACGGAGACGGCCTGCATGTCCGGGAGTGGCTGCACGTCGACGACCACTGCCGGGCCGTCCAGCTCGTCCTGGAGTCGGGCCGGGCCGGGCGGACCTACAACGTCGGCGGCGGCACGGAGCTGACCAACCGCGCGCTGACCGAGCGGGTGCTCGCCGAACTCGGCGTCGGCTGGGACCGGGTGGAGCGGGTCGCGGACCGCCCGGGACACGACCGCCGCTACTCCCTGGACGGCACCCGCATCCGCGAGGAGCTGGGGTTCGCGCCCCGGGTGGACTTCGCCCGCGGGCTCGCCGACACCGTCCGCTGGTACCGGGACCACCGCGACTGGTGGGAGCCGCTCGCCCACCGCGCCGCCGCACTCGACGCCCCGGTCGGCTGATCCGGGGCAGCGCGGCGGGCCCGCGCCGGGGACGACGTCCGGCGCCGGCCCGCGCTCGCCCGCTCAACCCCCTTGTGGCTCAGCGGAGTTCGGCGGCAATGGAGATGACGTACTGGCCGTAGCCCGAGGCGGCCATCCGCGACCCCAGCCGGTGACAGGCGTCGGCGTCGATGAGGCCGAGCCGCAGCGCGATCTCCTCCAGACAGGCGATGCGCACGCCCTGGCGCTCCTCCAGCGTCCGCACGTACTGGCCGGCCTGGAGCAGCGACTCCGGTGTCCCGGTGTCCAGCCAGGCGAAGCCCCGGCCCAGGTCGACCAGCCTGGCCAGACCCCGCTCCAGGTAGACCCGGTTCACATCGGTGATCTCCAGCTCGCCGCGCGCCGAGGGCCGCAGGTTCTTCGCGATGTCGACCACGTCGTTGTCGTACAGGTAGAGGCCGGTGATCGCGCGGTTGGAGCGCGGACGCTCCGGTTTCTCCTGGAGGCCGACGAGGACGCCGTCCGCGTCGGTCTCCCCGACGCCGTAACGCTGCGGGTCGTTGACCGGGTAGCCGAACAGCACACAGCCGCTGACGTCCCTCGCGTTCGCCGCGAGGGTCTCCGAGAAGCTGGTGCCGTGGAAGATGTTGTCGCCGAGGATGAGCGCCACCGGGCCGTCCCCGATGTGCTCGGCGCCGATCAGGATCGCGTCGGCGATGCCCCGCGGGGTGTCCTGCTCCGCGTAGGTGAGCCGCAGCCCGAGGTGGGAGCCGTCACCGAGGAGCGTCGTGAAGCGCGCGGTGTCGGCGGGGTTGGTGATGATCAGGATGTCCCGGACGCCCGCGAGCATGAGCACCGAGAGCGGGTAGTAGATCATCGGCTTGTCGCCCACGGGAAGAAGCTGCTTCGACGTACCGATGGTGATCGGGTGCAGCCGGGTCCCGGTCCCGCCGGCGAGAATGATGCCCTTCATACGCGCGTGCCCCTTCGGACGTCGGGTGCGGGTCGGGACGAGCGGTCCGGCCGGCGGGTCTGCCGCGAGCGGCGGCCCCGCGCGAAGGTCACCGGTCCGTTCCGACGGCCGTGCCGGTCCGTCGAACACCTCGTCACCGGTCCGCACGGAGGAGTCCACCGCACCGCACCTGGCTCGGCTGCCTCTGGAACGGGGCTCGACTCCCGTTGCCCCAGGGGCGGTTCGGCACCGCGGCCGCCCCGGGTGTCGAGGCGGGCTTCACCAGTCCTCTAGGGCACGCTCCGACGATAGGGCTCCGAGGAGGGGCGCCGTCCGGCAGCTCGGCACCGTTCGCGGGCCCGGCGCCCCGGAACTGGCTGCGAGGAGGCCCGAATGACGTCCGGCCCTGCCCGGTTGCTCCGAGACATGGTGCGCATCCGTGTCGTCGAGGAGACACTCGCCGACCACTACCGCGACGAGCAGGAGATGCGCACCCCCACCCACTTCTCGATCGGCCAGGAGGCGACCGCGGTCGGCGTCTGCGCGGCCACCAGGCCGGGCGACTGGGTCTACACCGCCCACCGCTCCCACGCCCCCTACCTCGCCAAGGGAGGCGACCTCACGGCCATGGTCGCCGAGCTGTACGGCCGGCAGTCCGGCTGCGCGCACGGCCGGGGCGGCTCCATCCACCTCGTCGACCGGACGGCGGGCTTCGCGGGCTCCGCGGCCATCCTCGGCGAGATGATCCCCGTGGCGGTCGGCACCGCCTGGGCCTTCGCCCGCCGGGGCGGGACTCGGGTCGCGGTCACCTTCTTCGGCGACGGCGCGACCGAGGAGGGCGTCTTCGCCGAGTCCCTCAACCTCGCGGCGGTGCGGCGCGCCCCGGTCGTCTTCGTCTGCGAGAACAACCTCTACTCCATCTCCTCCCCGCTCGCCGCGAGGCAGCCCGCGGGCCCGACGATCCGCGACCGGGCCGAGGCCGCGGGGGTGACCGCCGTCCAGGTCGACGGCAACGACGTGTTCGCCGTCCACGACGCGGCCCTGACGGCGCTGCGGCACTGCCGCGACGGCGGCGGACCCTACCTGCTCGAACTGGCGACCTACCGCTGGCGCGAACACGTCGGTCCCGGCCACGACCACGGTCACGGCCAGGGATACCGGCCGGTCGAGGAGACCGAGGCGTGGATCGCCCGCTGCCCGATCGCACGGGCGGCCGACGCCCTGCGCGACCGGGACCCCGGCATCGACCGGACCGTCGCCGACTGGCGGGAGCAGTGCCGCGAGGAGATCCGCGACGCGGTCGCCCACGTCCGACAGCAGCCGTTCCCCGACGTCGAGGCCCTGCTCGACGGCGCCTACCAGCCCGTGCCCCGCTGACCGGGTGCACTCGACGAGGAGGACCAGGACCCGTGCGCACTCTCACCTATGGACAGGCGATCAGTGAGGCCACCGTGCAGTGCATGGCGGCGGACGACAGCATCTTCGTCGCGGGAGAGGGCGTCGACGACATCAAGGGCACCTTCGGCACCACGAAGGAGGCGTACGCGCGGTTCGGCGCCGGACGCGTCATCGACGTGCCCAACTCCGAGAACGCCATGGCGGGGTTCGCGATCGGAGCGGCGGCGGCCGGACTGCGCCCGCTGCTGGTGCACACCCGCGCCGACTTCATGTTCCTCGCGCTCGACCCGCTGGTGAACCTGGCCGCCAAGTGGCGCTACATGTACGGCGGCGACAAGGGCGGGGTGCCCGTGGTCACCCGCGGGGTCGTCGGGCGGGGCTGGGGGCAGGGCGCGACGCACTCGCAGAGCCCGCACGCCACCTTCGCCCACTACGCGGGCCTGCACGTGGCGGCGCCCGCGTCACCCGCGGACGCCAAGGGGCTGCTGGTGCGGGCGCTGACCGGGGAGACCCCCGTCGTGCTGGTGGAGAACCGCAACCTGTACCCGCTCACCGGGGAGGTGCCCGAGGAGGCCACCCCGATCGACTTCGGCGTCGGCAGGATCGCCCGCAGGGGCGACGACGTCACCGTGGTCGCGACCTCCCTGATGGTGCACGAGGCGGAACGCGCCGCCGAGCAACTGGCCGGGCGGGGCATCAGCGTGGAGGTCGTCGACGTGCGCACCCTGCGTCCCCTCGACGACCGGATCATCTGCGAGTCGGTGGCCAGGACCGGCCGGCTGGTCGTGGCCGACACCAGCTGGGCCCGCTACGGATTCAGCGCGGAGGTCGCGGCGGTGGTCGCGGAACACATACCGCAGGCCCTGACCGCCCCGGTACGGCGCCTCACCCTGCCGGACAGCCCGGCCCCGGTGTCCTGGCCCCTGGAGGAGGCGTTCCACCCGGGCGCCGCCGGGGTCGTCGAGGCATGCCTGCGCCTGTGCGGCCAGGCCCCGGGCGACCTGCCCGCGCTGGCGGACGTGGCGGCGGGCTTCCAGGGCCCGTACTGACGCGCGCGGCTGACCCGGCCCGCCGGACGCCGGCCGCGGGGGCGGAAGCCCGTGCGGCCGACGTCCGGCGGCGCTGGGGCGGTCGGTGGCGATGGGACGTCCGGGTGTCGAGGCCGCGGCGGTTTCACCGGCGGCTGCATCGGCGTCCGGTGGTCGGCGGTCCGCCGGGCCCGACCGGGCCTGGGCGTCCGTCAGCCGGGTCCGTCGCGCAGGGCGCGGTCCAGGGCGCGCTCCGTCTCGGTGAGCGGTGTGCCGTGCCCGAGCCGTTCCGGGTGGCCGGGTGCCGGGGCGTCGAGCGGGCGGACGGGCGGGACGTACACCCAGATGCCGCCCGCCGCGATCATCGCCCGGGACACGGCGCGCAGGACGCGCGTGATCATCGTCGTCGTCCCGCCGCCGGCAGCGGTCCGCGGGCCTGGGTCCCCGGGCCGCCGCTCCACAGGGTCTCCAGTGCCGCGGTGTCCAGGTCGTGGCCCTCGGTCCACAGCCGGGACACCGCGCCGAGCACGGTCCTGCGGTCCGCCGCCGGGTCGCTCGGGCGGGCCGGAAGCAGCGGGGCCACCGCGCTCGCCCCGCTGCGCACCGCCGGGTGGCGGCGCGCGAACGACGTCAGCGTCTGCCGCGGGCCCGCCTCGACCAGCAGCATGTCCTCCGCGGCGAGCAACTGGTCGAGGGCCGGTCCGAAGTACACCGTGTCGGTGATCTGCCGCGCCCAGAACCGCGGGCTCAGCGCCTCCCGTTCGCCCATCAGCCCGCCCGTGTAGCCGGAGTAGAGCGCGAGGCCGGGGGGCCGGAACCTCATGCCGGCGTACGCGCGCTCGACGGCCGCCGAGGCCGGTGCCATCGCGGGGGAGTGGAAGGGGCTGGTCGCCGGCACCGTCACCACCGTGTACCCGTCGTCCCGCAGCCGTTTCCCGACGGCGGACAGCGGGGCCGCCGGACCGGCCAGCATCGTCTGGAGCCGGGCGTTGACGGCGGCCACGGCCACCTCGCCGACCAGGTAGGGCCGCAACCGCTCTGCCGACGCGGCCACCGCGAGCATCCCCCCGGCGGGCACCGACAGCGCGTGCCGGACACGGGACCGCATCATCGCGACCGCGTCCCCGAGGGACACCACACCGGCGAAGACCGCCGCCACCAGTTCGCCCGCGCTGTGCCCGAGCAGGGCCGTCGGACGGACCCCCCAGCTCATGACCATCGAGCCGAGCGCGTAGTCCACGGCGAACAGCAGCGGCTGCGCCCGCCGGACGTCGTCGACCGGGACGACCGGATCGTGCGGGCTGAGCCAGTCGGCGCGGACCGCCGCGCCCTCGGCGCCCATCAGACCGAGGACCGTGTCGACGGCCTCGGTGAACACCTGGTCCCGCGCGTAGAGCCCGGCCGCCATCGCGGCGTGCTGCGAGCCCTGGCCGGGAAAGAGCAGGGCCACCGGGCGGGGCCGGCCGGCCGTGACCTGCTCGGCGGCGTCGAGGGCGGCGGCCGGGTCCGCGCGTGGGCACAGGGCCGCTCCCCTGACGGCCCCCGCCGCCGGACCGCAGGGCACCACCGCGGGCAGCGCCCGGAACACGTCGTCGGTCAACGCGCGGGCCACCGCACGCATGCGGGCCCGGCTCCCGGCCGCGTCCGCCGGGGTGCGGCCCGACCAGAGCAGCAGCCGCGAGGTGTCGTCGGCCGGTGTCCCGTCCGGCTCCCGATCGCGGGGAGCCCCGCGCCGGGTCACCCGGGTGACCCGGACCGTGCCGGGCGCGCCGGGCAGGCTCACCACCAGCACCAGGTCCTCGGCGCCGTCCGCGAGCGTCCTGTGCGCCAGTGCCAGGGCGCCGAGCAGGGAGTCCGCCGTCCGGACGGGGACCCCGTCGACGGCGGTGCCGCCCGGCGGCGGGGCGTCCCGGGTCACCACCACCACGGCCGCCGCGCGCGTCGGCGCGTCGACGAGGCCGTGGGCGGCCAGCGCGGTGCGGACACCCCGCAGGTCACCCTGCGGACGGTGCGCCCCGACCGTCTCGGGTACCGTCAACTCCTCTGTGGACAGCAACAGTTGAACATGAGCTGTGGAGCGCATCCGGGTCTCCTCCCGTCGCGTGGCGCGGTGCCGCTTCACCCGGCCCCGGGAAGGTCGCCGCCCGCGTTGATCAGCGCCAGCAGGGCGCGCGGGGTGTCCGCGTCGGCGACCGTCTCGTCCGGCAGCCGGACGCCGTACTCGCGCTGGACCTGGCCGATGACCTCGAGCATGGCCAGGGAGTCGTAGCCGAGGTCGTCGAAGGAGACGTCCAGGACGTCCCCGTCCAGGTCGACGCCCTCCTCCTCACCCGCGCTCTCCCGCAGCATCCGGGTGAGATCGGTCAGGGTCACCGTGGCGCCTGTGGACATGCCGTGGTCCTCTCGTCGGTGTCGTACGGTCGGTCGTCGGTTCGGCGCAGCACGAGGGCCGCGTTGAAGCCCCCGTAGCCGCGGGCCAGCACCAGGGCCGACCGGGGCGCGGTGTCCCGGGGTCTGTCGGTCACCAGGTCGAGGCCGTAGTCGGGCGCGGGGTCCGGCACGTTGACGGTCGGCGGGATCACCCCGTCGCGCAGGGCGAGCAGCGCGGTGGCGACGTCGAGAGCGGCGCCGCCCGCCAGGAGCCTGCCGGTCATCGTCTTGGGCACGGTCACCGGCACTCCGCGCGGCCCGAACAGCCCGCTGATCGCATCCGCTTCGGCGCGGTCCAGCGCGAGGACGCCCGCTCCGTCGGCGAAGACCACGTCGATGTCCCGCGGGGTGAGACGGGCGTCGGCGAGGGCGTTCTCGGCCGCCCGCCGCAGCCCGGGGGGCCGGCCACTGCCGGGCGCCGGGTCCATCGTCGCCGCGTATCCGGCGATCTCCCCGTAGACGCGCGGCGCGCCCCGTTCCCGCGCCGAGGCGGCGTCCTCGACGACGATGACGGCACCCCCCTCACCGACGACGTATCCGCGGGCGTCGGCGGAGAACGGCAGGTAGGCGCGGTCCGGGTCGCGGGCGGTGCTCATGAGCCCGGAGGCGATCTGCGGCACCCACCCCCAGGGGCACAGCGCGGCGTCCACCCCGCCCGACACCACGAGCGGGATGCCCTTGCGGATGTGGCGCCGCGCGTGGCCGAGGGCGTCGATGCCCCCGGCCTGTTCGGTGAGCAGGACCCCGCTGGGGCCGCGCATCTTGTGCCGGATGGAGATCTGGCCGGTGTTGACCGCGTAGAACCAGGCGAAGGACTGGTACGCGCTGACGTGTTCCCTGCCCTTGCTCCACAGGTTCTCCAGCTCCCGCTGGCCGAACTCGACGGCCCCGCCCGAGGCCGCGGTGACGACGCCCATCCCGTACTCGGGCAGCCGCCGCAGGTCGGCGCCCGCGTCGCCGATCGCCCAGTCGGCGGCGGCCAGGGCGATACGGGTCATGTGGTCGGTCTGCGGCATCAGACGGCTGGGCACGTGCTCCTCGGCGACGAACCCCTTGATCTCCCCGGCGAGCACGGACGGGTACTGGGTGGCGTCGAAGCGGGTCAGCGGGGCGAGGCCGGTGCGTCCGGCGAGGGTGGCCTTCCAGAACGCCTCCGTGCCGAGGCCGTTGGGCGCGGCGACGCCGAGGCCCGTGACGACGGCGCGGGTCATGACCGCACCTCGGGTCCGGTGAGGAGCATGGCGCTCTGGAACCCGCCGAAGCCGCTGCCGACGCTGAGCACCACGTCGGTCTGCTGCCTGCGCGCGGTCAACGGGATGTAGTCGAGGTCGAGTTCGGGGTCGGGTTCGTGCAGGTTGGCGGTCGGGGGCAGCACCCCGTGCTCGATCGCCAGGGCGCAGGCGACGACCTCCAGGGCGCCGATCGCGCCGAGCGAGTGCCCGATCATCGACTTGATGGAGCTGATCGGCACCGCGTAGGCGTGGTCGCCGAGGCTGCGTTTGAACGCGCCTGTCTCATGGCGGTCGTTCATCCTGGTGCCGGAGCCGTGGGCGTTGACGTAGCCGATGGACTCGGGCGGCAGCCCGGCCTCCTGGAGAGCGGCGTCGATGGCCTCGGCCATCTCGCGTCCGTCCGGCTTGAGGCCCGTCATGTGGTAGGCGTTGCAGCGGGCGGCGAACCCGGCGATCTCGGCGTAGACGTGCGCCCCGCGCCGCCTGGCGCTCTCCCACTCCTCCAGCACCATGACCGCGGCGCCCTCGCCGAGGACCAGTCCGCCGCGGCTGCGGTCGAAGGGCCGGCAGGCGCGCTCCGGTTCGTCGTTGTGCGGGGTGGTGGCGTGGATGGCGTCGAAGCAGGCGGAGGTGATGGGGGAGATGGGGGCCTCGGTGGCGCCCGCCATCATCACGTCGACGCTCCCCTCCCTGATCAGCTCCACGGCGTGCCCGACCGCGTCCAGCCCCGAGGTGCAGCCGGTGGAGATCACGGCGGCCGGACCCTCGGCGCCCGCGACCCAGGCGACCTCGGCGGCCATCGTGTTGGGCACGAAGTGCCGGTACAGCTCGGGCACCGCGTACCGGTGGTCGACGTTCCACGTCCGGCCGCCGTCGCTGACGACGACGTACTCGCGCTCCAGACTCGTGGTGCACCCCACGGCGCTGCCGATCGACGTGCCGATCCGGTCGGGTGCCAGGCGGGCGACGTCGAGACCGCTGTCCGCGAGCGCCTCGCGCGCGCTCACCACGGCGAACTGGGCGGCCCGGTCGAGGCGTCGGATCTCCTGCGGGGTCAGACCCGCGGCCACCGGGTCGAAGTCGCACTCGGCCGCGACCCGGGAGCGGAAGGGCGACGGGTCGAAGAAGCTGATGGTGCGGGTGGCGGACCGGCCGGAGGTGAGGAGTTCCCAGTACTCCTTCACCCCGATGCCTCCGGGGGCCACCGTGCCCAGGCCCGTGACGGCGACTCTGCGCATGGTCCTCACCTCGTTTCCGTGCGGACCGAGCTGCCGCGGGTCCGCGGGCCGGGCGGAGTTGTGCCAGTCACTGTGGAGGTCCCTCTCTCGTCGATCCGGTCCGGTGGGCCAGCGTGCGAGACGCCGCAGGGTCGCTGTCGACGCGTCCCGCCCGCTGAATCGGCCGGCGGCGCGCTCGTGACGGGCCGCCGGTGGCGATCCGGTTCATCGTTCGGCGACCGCCTCGACGGACGCTCGGGCCGGCATGGAGCCCGGCGCGCGGACGGCCGGTCGCGGCGGGGCGACGGCCCTGCTCAGAGGGCCGCGACCTCCAGCTCCAGGGCCGGATCGCCGACCAGGATCGACTGGTGCAGCCGCTGGAGCCTGGCGGACGGTTCGAGCCCCAGCTCCTCGACGAGGGTGGCGCGCAGCTGCTGGAACGCCTGAAGGGCCCGCCAGGCGTTGCCCGACCGGTAGGCGGCCAGCATGAGCAGCGCGCAGAAGTTCTCGTGCATCGGGTGGCGGGCCGTCAGCACGGTCAGCTCGGGCACGAGTTCGCAGTGCCTGGCCAGGCGCAGGTCGGCGCCGACGCGCCGTTCGAGCACCGCGAGGCGGCTCTGGTCGACGCGGAGCACCTCCAGCTCCAGCACCCTCCCGATCCGCACGTCGACCAGCGCGGGACCCCGCCACACGGCCAGGGCGCGGCCGAGCAGGTCGGAGGCCGCGCGGTCGTCGTGGGCGTCGAGGGCGGCCCGGCCGGCCGCGGCGAACCGCTCGTACTCGTGGGCGTCGACCTCGCCCGGGGGTATGTCGAGCAGGTAGCCGCCGTGCCGGGTGACCAGGACGTCCTTGGCGCCGCGCGCCGCGTCCCGCGGGAGCGCCGCGGCGATCCTGCGGCGCAACTGGAGAATGTAGGTCTGCAAGGTGGTCGCGGCACTGCGGGGCACCGCCTCTCCCCAGATCTCCTCCATCAGCGTGGACACCGTGACGACATGGCCCGCCTGGAGGGCGAGCACCGCGAGGATCTGCCGCGGTTTGGCGGCGGTCGGGACCACCGAGATCCCGTTCTCCTGCGCGCTCAGCGGACCCAGCACCTTGATTTCCATCTGCGCTCCCCTCGTACACCGGTACGACAGTGGTGGAGCCTCGCACTTCGGGCCGGGGCGGGCACAGTGAGCCAGACACGAGCGGCGTCGTGAATATGTCATAGCGAATGGGTGAGGTCGGCACTACCAGGAGTCACAGAATCCCATCGAGAATCTGTAGGTGCCGGGGCGCCGCCCGGAGCACCGTCCCACGCGGTCTGTCAAGACAAGGAGCAGCCGTCGGGGCGGTGGCCGAAGGGCGGTCCCGGGCGCCGTCCGGTAGTGGCGCACCGCCGCGAACCAGCCACGTTTCGGATCATGCCGGAGTGGGTGGGTCTGTCCCGCGGCCCGCGGCCGGGCACGCGCCCAGGGCCCCCGGGCATCCACGGGGCAGCGCCGGTGAATTGATCACCGTGTCCGGGGAGGCTGGTTTTGTGCAAGTGTAAATCACGGACGGTGATCACACCGTAGGCACCGGTTGTACCGGAACCACGTCCTGTTATTATCGCTCCGATATGCCGGTGGCTTTTGCAATGTGACCAACAGTGCATTGGATCTCAGGTATACGGGGGACAGGTGGATGCTCTTTGTCGTGGAGATTCTCGCAACGCGAAACGATCGGACCTCACACGAGTGGCTCTCCAGATAGCCCGCTCGCTGATCGTTGCCTTGGTGCTGAGCCATGGTGTGCTGGTTCTGGCCGATGTGGCCCAACGTTCTCGCGGTACGGGCGAGACAGTCGTCTATGGTTTGTGCGCGGTAATACTGTTCGGTTTCCAGGCCGTTCTTCCTTTTCTTTCCTATCAGCGATGGGAGTCGGCGAGCAGAGTTTCTGTCTTCTTTTTCGTCGCGGCCGCCACTTATTTAACGGTGGCGTTCGGCGGAATGAGTTGGAACGGTCTGACCGGCCCGCTGGCCGGTTCGGCACTGCTTCTGCTCACGGGAGTCCGGGCCTGGGGCGCCTTCGCGGTCGTCGTCGCGGTACCGCCCCTGCGCGCCCTGGCCCACGACTCGCCGCTGCTTCCCGCCGTCGGGCTCGCCCTGGTCTCGGGGCTCGGCGGGCTCGTCGTCCTCGGCCTCTGCCGGCTGACCCATCTGGTCTCCGAGGCGTGGGCCTCCCGCGCGGAGGCGGCCCGCAGCGCCGTCGTGAGCGAGCGGCTGCGCTTCTCCATGGACCTGCACGACCTGCTCGGCTTCAGCCTGTCCTCGATAGCGCTGAAGAGTGAGCTGATCTACCGGCTGGTGCCCAACAGACCCGACCAGGCCCGCAAGGAGATCGACGAGATCCTCGGCATCTCCCGGCAGGCCCTGTCCGACGTACGACTGGTCGCCCGCGGCTACCGCGACATGTCCCTGGAGAGCGAGGCGTCCTCGGCGCGGTCCGTCCTGGACTCGCTCGGGGTCGCCGTGCGGGTGGACATCCGGTGCGGCAGCCTGCCCCCGGCCGTGGACGCCGTCCTGGCCACCGCGGTCCGCGAGGGCGTGACCAACGCGCTGCGCCACGCCTGCGTCCGGCACATCACGATCCGGGTGGCCGACGAGCGGGAGAAGGTGCGGCTCGTGGTGGCCAACGACGGAGTGGCCCGCGGACCGGCCGAGCCGTGCCGCTCCGACGGCACCGGTCTGCACAACCTGGCCAGCCGGTTCGACGTCGTCGGAGGCAGCGTCGACGCCGCGTTGGTCGACGACGGCTGGTTCCACCTGGTGTGCGAGGTCCCGCTCGCCGTGTCGCTCGGCTCAGGCCGGCCGCCCTCCTGAGAGGGAGAGAGGAGGTTCACGTTGTCCGTCAGAGTCCTCATCGCCGAAGACGTCTCCATGCTCCGTGAGGCCCTCGTCGCCCTCCTTGAACTGGAGAGCGACCTGGAGGTCGTGGCGGCCGTCGGACGCGGCGACGCCATCGTGCCGACCGCCCTGCGGGCCAGGCCCGACGTCGCCGTCATCGACATCTCGCTGCCCGGCATCGACGGGCTGAGCGCCGCCAAGGAACTCCACAGACAGCTCCCGCACTGCCGGACCATCATGATGACCGGCATGGGCCGCTCGGGGACCCTGCGCCGAGCACTGGACGCCAAGGTCGCCGGATTCCTGCTGAAGGACTCCGACCCGCACCGGCTCGCCCAGGCCATCCGCGCCGTGGCGGCGGGTCAGCGCGCCATCGACCCCGAACTCGCCCTGTCCGCGTGGGACGTCCAGGACACCCCCCTGACCAGACGGGAGCTGGAGGTGCTCAGGCTGGCGGCCCAGGGAGCCGAGGCCGGTGAGATCGCCGGCCGGCTCTACCTCACGAAGGGGACCGTCCGGAACTACCTGACCTCCATCGTCACCAAGCTCAACGCCCGCAACCGGGTCGACGCGGTACGGATCGCGGAGCAGGCGGGCTGGATCCCCTGACCGTGCGGGGAACGGCAGCGGGACGACCGCGCGGGGGCCGGCAGCCGGAAGCGGCCCGGGAACACTCCCCGGGCCGCGCCGGGGGACCGCCCCCCGCCCCGATCCGACTCCCTGTCCCGATCCGCCCCGCCGTCCCGGTCCGACTCCCCGCGTCGATCCGACCCGCCGTCACGATCCGACCCCTCCGATCCCAACGACCCGCCCCGGAGGCCCGCGCCCTCCGACGTCCCGACGTCCCGACGTCCCGGCGTCCCGGCGTCCCGACATCGCGGAGACGCCCCGGTCGCCCGGGGCGTCCGCGGGGTCTCACGCGGGGATCACGCCCGCGTGGTCACGGCGCCGCGGCCTCCACGTGCCGCTTCGCCCTGAGCAGGGTCGCCGCGCTGTTCGCGGTGAGGGACCGCTCGATCATCGCGCGCGCCTCGGCCGGCTCGGTGCCGGGCCCCAGGACCCGGCGCACGCCCTGCGGGTCGACCACCACCGTGTGCCAGGAGGTGACCCGCACCACCCGCGCGCCGGACGCGTCCTTGACGTCCTCCACGACCCACCGCCCGGTGTGTCCGCTCATCACCGGCGGCGGGGTCGTCTGCTTGTAGACGATCAGCCCCCGCTCCGGGAAGCACAGCCGGACCGAGGACGTGGTGTGCGCCGAACCGTCCGGGCCGTAGGTGTCCATCGTCATGTGCTGCACGCCGGGCTCCTCCTCGCGCAGGTCGAGCCGGGCCACGTGCGGAATCCGGCTCGGCCACAGCTCGGCCCTGGCGAGGAAGTCGAAGGCCGCCCGCGGGCCGCCGTGGATGTCCTGCCGGGTGCTGAAGGTGAACCTCGACTGCGCGAACTCCGCGAACCGCTCGGCCGTCGTCCGCAACGCGTGCAGTTCGGCCGTGCTGTTGGCCTCCACCGCGTTCTCGATCAGCCGCACGCCCTCCGGGTCGTCGTCGACGGCTCGGTAGTCGTGCAGCAGCGTCACCCGGCAGCCGCCCGCCGTCTCCTCGATCCGCCAGGTGCCGCCCATCGACGCCACCGGCGGCGCCGACACGACCTGGCGGAACGTCACCGTCCGCGTCTCGGGGTCGAGGACCCGCCGGGACGCCCAGTTGCGCACCCGGCCGTTCGCGAACGCCCAGATCCGCAGCTCCTGTCGGCCCTCCGTCCCGTTCTCCACCTCGCAGTGCACCGTCGGACCGAAGACGTCGGGCCAGCCGGCCGCGTCGGCGACGAGACGGTAGACGTCCGCGGCCGGCGCCGCGATGGCGACCCCGTGCTCCGTGACATGCGTGGGTTCCGCGCTGCTCCGCACCACAGGACACTTCCTCTCGGTAGGGCCGCCGTGGCGGCCTCGGTCTTGTCGGGGCCGGGTCCTGGCGTCAGCCGTCCGCCCAGGCCGGGCGGTCGAGGATGTCGACGACGGCGCAGCCCCAGCTGTACCCCGCGCCCACCGACATCAGGACGCAGCGGTCACCGGGCACCGCCCGGCCGGACACCACGAGCCGGTCGAGGCTCGCGAACTGGTCGCCCGCGCCCAGGTGCCCCACCGTCCTGGTCCACTCCCACGGAGTGCGGTCCGGATCGATGCCGAACGGCCGGTAGTAGATGGACTGGAGCCGGCGGCGGCCGAAGTGCGGGAGGATCACCCACGCGGCGTCGGCCAGCTCCATCCCGGCGTCCGACAGTGCCTCCTTGACGACGCCGTACTGCCCGGCGCCGCTGCGCGCGACGGCGTACGAGATGCCCATCCGCTCGACGAAGGACCGTTTCGCCGCGTCGAAGTCGACGGGCATGCCGTGGGTGAAGGGCGCCGGGGAGAACGGGGTGTCGCCGCGGTGCAGGGGCTCCAGCTCGGAGTCGGCGAACAGGGCGAGCGAGGTGAGCGCCGCGAATCCGCTGTGCCGGGAGAGCACCAGCGCGGTGCCCCCGTCGGCGTACGGCGTGCCGGGGTCGGTGCGCCAGCGGTCGATGCCGGGCTCGCAGAACCGGTCGGCGGTGGTCAGCAGGGCCTGACGGCGGCCCGGCGCCGCCTTCAGATACGCGGCGGCCAGGTCGACGGCGGCCAGGCCGCCGTTGGACATCTGCCGGATCTCCAGCGCGGGGCAGGAGTTGCGCAGCGTCTCGCGCTGGATGTACGACGCCACCGGCCAGAGGTCCTGGCCCTGGTGGTAGGTGTCCGCGTGGAGGATCAGATCGATGTCCTCCGGCCGGGCACCGGCCCGGTCCAGGGCGCGGGCGGCGGCCGCGACCGCCATCTCCGCCGCCGACTCCTCGGGCGAGTACGCCACCGACACGACGCCGGTGGCCTGCGCGGTCCTCGGCGGGCACGCGCCCGCCGCGACCGCGTCGTCCACGCGCAGTCTGGCGGGCAGCCGTACACCGGTCGCCTGTACGAAGATGCCGTCCACACGCATGGTCAGTCCGTCCCTGTGAGGGTGGGCTCTGTGAGGGTGGGTCCGTGCGCGGCGGACGGTCCGCGGTCCGCCGTCCGTCCGTCGCCGTGCCGCTCCCGCGCCGTCAGCCGCCGCACGGCCTCCAGCAGCGCCCGCAGGAAGGCCGCGCCGGTGTCGGCGGCCACCCCCACGGTGTCCAGCCGCCCGTCGCCGTCCGCGAACGACGCGACGACCCTGGCCGTCCCTGCCGTCCCTGCCGTCCCTGCCGTCCCTGCGGTGCCCGCGTGGCCGGCCGGGACCCGCGCCAGGTGACCGGTGAGCCGCAGCCGCCGCACCCCGGGCAGCACCGGGTCGAGCGCCCGGTGCACCGCACGGTCGAGCGCCTCCACCGCCCCGCCGCCGGACGCGGTCGCCGCCGTCGCCACCCCGTCCACCCGCAGCAGGACCGAGGCGCTCGACCGGGAACGGTCACCGCCCGCCGACTCCGCGCCGACCTGCCAGGACACCACCTCTACGGCCCGTCCGGCGCTCTCCGCGACGGCCGCGCCCAGGGCGGCGGACCCGCCGGACAGCGCCGCCGCCCCGCGCGTGACGATCAGGTGCGCGGCCACGCTCAGCAGGTCCGCGTCGCGCCGCCACCCGTACCCGGACACCGTGCCCCGCACCTGCCGGGCCCCGGCGGCCACCGCCGCCACCGAGCCCGCGACCGCGCGCCCCGCGCCGCCACGGCAGTGGACGCCCAGCTCCACCCCGGTGCCGTACAGCGTGTCGGACACCACCGCGCCCACCTCGTCGGCCGGTCGGCCGCCGTCGCCGTCGCACAGGACGACGGTCTCCGCGCCGGCCTCCGCGGCGGTGCGCACGACCTCCAGGGCGTACTCCCGGTTGGCCCGATGGCCGTCGAAGAAGTGCTCCGCGTCCAGGAGAACCCGCCGCCCCGCCCGCACCAGGTGCCGCACCGTGCCGCCGACGGCAGCGAGGTTCTCCGCCAGGTTCGTCCCCGGCGCCCGCTCCACCCGCCGGGAGTCGCTCACGGCGGCCAGGGTCACCACCGGGGTCCCGGCGGCGAGCAGCTCCCGCGTCCGCGGATCGGTCGCGGCCGAGGCGCCGGGTGCCCGGACCACCCCGCACGCCACCAACACCGCACAGGCCAGGCGCAGTTCACCGGCCGCCCGACGGAAGAACTCGGTGTCCTCCGCCGCGCCCGGCCGGCCGCCCTCGATGAAACCCACCCCGAGGCCGTCGAGACAGCGGGCCACTGCCAGCCTGTCGTCCACCGGCAGCGCCCGGCCCGCGGGGCGTGCGCCGTCCCTCAGGGTCGTGTCGTGGAGCTGGATGTCCTGTCCCGCCATCTGCCCGTCCTCCACCGCTGGTCGGATCCGGATCGTGCCCGCCGCGACCCGAAAGCCTGCGGCCGGGGACTCGCGTCCCGCTCAAGACCGGCTGGTCACGTCACCCGCCACGGCGTCGTCAGGCGCGGAGCCCGTGCGGGCCGCGCCGGACGCCAACAGCCGCCTGATCTCGGGCCCCGAACAGCCCAGTTCGGTCAGCACCTCACGGGTGTGCTGGCCGGGCGCCGGGGGCGGCGCGGGCCGGTTCTGCCCGACCCCCTCGTACCGGGGCGCGGCGCCGGGCTGGAGCAGCGGACCGTCCTGGACGTACGCGCCCCTGGCCCGCAGATGCGGGTGCCTGGCGGCCTCCTCGACGGTCAGCACCGGCGTCACACAGGCGTCCGTGCCCGCGAAGGCCGCCGCCCAGCCGTCCCGGGTCCGCCGCGCGAACCGCTCCGCGAACACCGACCGCAGCGCCTCCCACTCCGCGCGCCGCCACCGGTCGGGCAACCGGGCCGGGTCCAGCCCGAGGCCCTTGAGCAGCGCCGCGTAGAACCGGTCCTCCAGGGCCCCGACCGCGACGTACCTCCCGTCCTGGCACCGGTACACGCCGTAGAAGGGGGCGCCGCCGTCGAGCAGGTTGCCGCCCCTCGCCGGATGCCACTGCCCGGCGCCCGACATGCCGAGGACCATGCTCATCAGCAGGGCGGTCCCGTCCACGACGGCCGTGTCCACCACCCGGCCCCGCCCGGTCCGCCGCTGGTCGAGGACGGCCGCGAGGATGCCGCCGAACAGCAGCATCCCGCCGCCCGCGAAGTCGCCGAGCAGGTTCACCGGCGGCACCGGCGGGCCTCCGGCCGAGCCGATCGCGTCCAAGGCGCCGGTCAGCGCGATGTAGTTGATGTCGTGACCGGGCGCCTGGGCCAGCGGACCCCGCTGGCCCCAGCCGGTCATCCGCGCGTACACCAGGGCCGGATTGCGGGCGTGGCACTGGCGGGGCCCGATGCCCAGACGCTCGGCCACCCCGGGCCTGAACCCCTCGACGAGCACATCGCACCGCTGCGCCAGCCGCAGCGCGGTCCGCACCCCCTGACGGTTCTTCAGGTCGAGCGCGATCGAACGGCGGCCCCGGTCGAGGACGCTGTGCCACTGCGCGTAGGGCCGGACCCCGTCGGCCCGGTCGACGCGGATCACCTCGGCCCCCAGATCGGCCAGCAGCATGCAGGCGAAGGGCACCGGGCCGATGCCGTTCAGCTCCAGGACGCGCAGCCCGGCCAGCGGCGGTCTGGCCGCCTGCGCCCCGGCTGCCGGAGGCGAGTGATCACGGATTGCCGACATGACACGCTCCGTCGCTCGGCGACACGGTCGGCTCCCAGGCTGCGCGAGAGCGGTCAACAGCGGCTCGAACGGGGGCAGTGCCGGGGCACGGACAGCCCCGGAGGAACTTGCGAGGACCGAGGGACCGGCCCCGGCGGGTCCACGCGAGGCCCCCGGGGCCCGAAACGCCCGCCCCGGCAGGTCCACCCGAGATCCAGGGCAGCACAACCGCGGGCGCCCACGCTGGCCGTCCGACCGACCGCGGCCGGTGGCGGCACGGCGAGCCGCCGGTCCACCCAGGACGACCGCCGTGAAGGGGACAACCATGCCCGATCCAACGTTCGCGGGCCGTACCGTCGTCGTCACCGGCGCGGGCACCGGCATCGGCAGGGCCACCGCGCTGGCCTTCGCCGGACAGGGCGCCACCACCGTCGTCGTCTGCGGCCGGCGCAAGGAACGCCTGGAGGAGGTCGCGGCCGAGCACCCCGCGATCGTCCCGGTGGTCGCGGACGTGGCCACCGCGACCGGCGCGCGGGCCCTCGCCGACGAGGTGCGGGCCCGCGGTGAGGGCCTCGACGTCCTGGTGCACAACGCGGGTGTCTTCCGCTTCAGCCCGCTCGCGGCCCTCGCCCCCGACACCGTGCGGGAGGTCCTCGACACCAATCTGCTCGGCCCGTTGCTGGTCACGGGGGAACTGCTGCCGGCGCTGCTCGCGCGGCGCGGGAACATCGTCCTGGTCTCCAGCCGGGCCGGTCACAACCCGGGGCCCGGCAGCTCGGTGTACGCGGCGAGCAAGGCGGGCGTGCACAGCCTGACCCGCAGTTGGGCGGCGGAGCTGGCCGTCCACGGGGTCCGGGTCAACGCCGTCGCCCCCGGCTACGTGCGCACCGAGGCGTACCGCGCCAACGGCATGACGGACCGACAGGTGGAGGGGCTGTTCGACGCGGTGGCCGGTTCCGTCCCGCTGGGCCGGGTCGCGGACACCGACGACATCACGCCCTGGATCACCCGGCTGGCCGATCCGGCGGCGTCGCTGGTCACCGGGCAGGTCATCACCGTCGACGGCGGCATGGACACGGGTGCGGGGCAGACCGACCAGGACGCCTGACTCCTGACGCCCGGCTCTCCCGACCGGCTCCCGACCGGTCCCCGGCCACGGGCGGGCCGCACGCCGGGCGCGCCCGCGGCCGGTCCCGCGGCGGCCAACGCGGACACGTCCGGGCCTACATGGCGCCTAGCGTCGCTCACTCGGTTCCCACACCACTGTGAGCAGGGAGAAATCCATGACGTTCACGTTCCGCCCAGGACCGGCCACCAGACCCCGGCCGACGCGGGCGACCGCGCGGACCCGCCGGACGGCCCTGGCCGTGGTGATGACGGCCACCCTGCTCGACCTGGTCGACCTCACCGTGGTCACCGTCGCTCTCCCGACCATCAGGACCGGCCTCGGCGTGCCCGACGGCACGCTCCCCTGGATCGCGGGCGGTTACGCCCTCGCGTTCGCCGTCGTGCTCGTCCCCGGCGCCCGGCTGGGCGGTGTCCACGGCCGCCGCCGGGTCTTCCTCCTGGGCGTCGGTGCCTTCACCGTCGCCTCGGCGGCCGGCGGGCTCGCGCCCGACGCCGGGACCCTGGTGGCCGCGCGGGTGGCGCAGGGCGCCGCGGCGGCGCTGATGGTGCCGCAGGTGCCGCACCTCGTCGACATGCTGTCCCCGGTCGCCGGACGGCGCCGGGCGACCGCCGTCTTCGGCACGGTGATCGGCCTCGGCGCGCTGGCGGGCCCGGTCGTGGGCGCGCTCCTGCTGGAGAGCGACCTGTTCGGCCTCGGCTGGCGCGCGCTGTTCCTCGTCGATGTCCCGGTCGGCGTCGCGTGCCTGCTGCCGGTCCGGTGGTGCGTCGTCGAGCGGCGGGACCCGCTGGCGGACGCCCCCGACTGGCCGGGGACCGCCGTCGTCGCCGCCGGGGTGCTGCTGATCCTCTACCCGCTGGGCCGCGGGCCCGGCGCGGGCTGGCCGGTGTGGGTCCCGCTGTCGATCGCGGCGGGCACCGGCCTGGTCGCCCTGTTCCTGCGCCGCGAACGGTCCAGGAGCCGCAGCGGCTCAGGACCGCTGGTGGTGCCGCCCCTCTTCGCCGTCCGCGGCTACGCCGTCGGCATCGGGATCGAACTCGTCCACGGCGTCCTGGGCGGCCTGTACCTCCTCGCCTGGTGCTTCCACCTCCAGGTCGGGCTCGGCTGGTCGCCGCTGCGGGCCGCGCTGTGCATGCTCCTGTTCGGCGCGGCGGTCGCGGTGGCCGCCGGGCTCTCCTGCGACGTCCTGTTTCCCCGGTACGGGCGCGCCGTCCTCCAGGCGGGAGCGCTCACGCAGCTCACCGGGGCGCTGCTGTACGGCTGGCAGACGCGGGCCCTCGGAACCGATATCCAGATCTGGCAGATCCTGCCCGCGCTGCTCCTGCTCGGCACCGGCATGGGGCTGACCGTGGCCCCGCTCCCGACGCTGCTGCTGACGGAGGTGCCGCCCGAGCACCGGCACGCCGCGGCCGGGCTCGGCACCACGATGTACCAACTGGGCACCGCGCTCGGCATCTGCCTGGTCCCGTCGGCCTTCCTGCGGCTGCTGGACACCGGCCACCCGGTCCCGGCGGCCTTCTCCCACACCCTGCGCTGGCTGGCCTGCCTCCTGCTGGGGGTCCTCGCCCTGACCTGCGCGCTGCCGCGCGGCCCCGGGCAGCGACGGGCCGGCGGCCCGCTGACCGGCGCCGCCGCGGGCGACACCGCACCGGCCCGCTGAACCACCGTCCACGCCACCACCGTCCATCCCTGCCCGCGCGACACCACGGAAGGAGAACCATGAGCACCCAGAACAGCCGGCGGACACCGACGAGGGCCCGGGAGGTCCGGCTCACGAAACCACTGGAGGGAGCGCTGACCCTGGACCACTTCGAGGTCGTCGAGACGCCCGTCCCCGACCCGGCGGACGGAGAGGTGCTGGTCCGCACGGACCATCTGTCCCTCGCGGCGGCCTACGCCGACCTCATGCGGCCCGGCTGCCCGCTGCCGGTGCCGCCGTTCCTGCCCGGCGAACGCCTCGGCGGCGCCGCCCTCGGCACCGTGGTGCGCTCCGCCTCCGCCGAACTGGCCGCGGGTGACCTCGTCCAGGCGATGAGCGGCTGGTCGGAGTACTCGTCGGGACCCGCGGAGCGGTATGTCAAGCTGGCGCCCGACCTCTTCCCGAGCCCGGTGTACTTCCTGAGCCAGGGCCCCACCGCCTACTACGGGATGACCGACATCGCCCGGGTGGGCGCGGGCGACGTCGTCTACGTCTCCGGGGCGGCCGGCGGCGTCGGGTCGCTCGCCGGGCAGATCGCCAGGTGCCGGGGGGCCGCCCGGGTCATCGGCAGCGCGGGCAGCAAGGAGAAGGCCGCCTACCTCGTCGACGAACTCGGCTACGACGCCGCGTTCGACTACCACGACGGGCCCGTCGTCGACCGGCTGCGCGACCTCGCCCCCGACGGGATCGACGTGTTCTTCGACAACGTCGGCGGCGAGCAGTTCGAGGCCGCCGTCCAGGTCGCCTCCCCGCACGCCCGCTTCGCCCTGTGCGGGGCGCTGGCAGGGCAGATCGGCGACGCCTCGGCCGGGCACCCCAGGCTCGACCTGATGCGTGCCATCACCCGGCACCTGGAGATCAGGCCGTTCGCCTGCTACCACCTGCCCGAGCAGATCAGCGCCTGGTACGAGCACTTCGCGCGCTGGTACCACGAGGGCCGGTTCGTCTTCCCGCACACCGTCGTCGAGGGCGGCCTCGCGCGCGCCCCCGAGGCGATGCTCGCGCTCCTGGACGGCCGCTACCGGGGCAACGTCAGCGTCCGCATCGGCGACTGACGGCACGACGACGGTGGCGGGCGCCCCCTCGGGCACCCGCCACCGTCTCGTCGTCACCGCCGTGCCCGGTCCTTCCTCCGCCGTGTTCAGTCCTCGACCCGGGCCGCCTCCACCGCGACCGGCACCGCCCGGGTCAGCCGGCCGTCGGCGTCGTAGACCCGGGAGGTGCCCCGGCTGGTGAAGAACCCCCCGTGCTGACGCGCGTGCTGCTCGATGTCCACCCATCCGGCGCACCGCCCGTCGGCGTCCAGGACCGGCTCCGTGATCCGGAACAGGAAGCCGCCCGGCCCGAGCGACGACCAGCGTCCCGCCCCCACCCCGCCCACCGTGAGCAGTGCGTGCCCCCAGGCGGTGAAGCGGAACGAGCCGACCGAGTCGCCCCCCGGCCTGCGCACCCGGGCCGTCCAGGTGCCGACCGGGGTCAGCGGAACGCGGGACGGCGGCCGCCCCGCGGAGCTGTCCGCCACCGGCCGCTACACCCGGCCGGCCCGCGTGAAGCGCACCGGCAGGTGCGCGAGCCCGCGCAACTGGAACGTCGGCGGCTTCCAGGCGAGGTCCCCGTACGGCACCGCGAGCGCCAGATCCGGGCACCGCTCCAGGAGGGCCCGCAGCGCGACGGCGCTCTCCATCCGGGCCAGCGGGGCACCGACGCAGTGGTGGACGCCGTGCCCGAAGGCGAGATGGGCGCGCACCTCACGTACCTCGCGCTCCAGACTGAACCGCTCCGCGTCGGGGAACCGCCTGGCGTCCCGCCCGACCGCCGCCATGCCGATCAGCACCACCTCGCCCGCCGGGATCTCGGTGTCGCCCACCCGCACCGGCTCGGTCGTGTACCGGTACGCGGACACCTCCACGGGACCGTCGAACCGCAGGACCTCCTCCACGGCCGTGTCGAGGAGCGACCAGTCGGACCGCAGCAGGGCGAGCTGGTCCGGGTTGCGCAGCAGGGCGAGCGCCCCGCTGGAGATGACGTTGGCGGTGGACTCGTGCCCGCCGACCAGCAGCAGGAACGCCATCCCGAGGAGTTCCTCGGGGGAGAGCCGGTCACCGTCGTCCTGCACGGCCCGCGCCATCGCGCCGAGGAGGTCCTCGCCGCCCTCCTTGCGCTTGGTCTCCACCAGCGCGTACAGGTAGGCGCCCATCGCCTCCTGCGCCGCGTCGCCCCGCTCGGGCGTCGGCGGCGCCGACAGGTCGCTCGACCACTGGTGGAAGTCGGCGCGGTCCCCCTCGGGGACCCCCAGCAGCTCGCAGATGACGGACATCGGCAGCGGCAGCGCGTACGACTCCACCAGGTCCACCTCGCCCGTGGCGGGCAGCGCGTCGAGCAGGTCGTGCGCGATCCGCTCCACCCGAGGGCGCATCGACCGCACCCGGCGCAGCGTGAACTCCCGCGCGATGAACTTCCGCAGCCGGGTGTGGTCCGGCGGGTCCACCTGCATCAGGGTCTTGCCCACCACGTTGCGGCCGAGGTTCTCCCAGGCCTTGAGATGGCGGATGTCGTTGCTCAGCCGGGGATCGGCGAAGGCGGCCCGCGCCGCCTCGTAGTCGGTGATCAGCCAGCAGTCACGCCCGTCAAGGACGCGGGCCCGGTGCACCGGACCCCGCTCGCGCAGCTCGGCGAAGAGCGGATAGGGATCGGCGGTGTAACTCGGGTCCGCTCCGGTGAGATCGGCTACCAGGCCCTCGGTCATGACAGCTCCAGGGGGGTCCGAACGGCGATGGGCACACAGGCGCGGCAGGCGCCCAGTCCGAGACCGTAGGCGGCGCCGCTCGACCCCCGCTCGCGCCCTGCTCACCCGCCGTCCGCCCACCGGCCCGCCCGCGCGCAGACGGCCCGGCGGGGATAATGAACCGCATGCCGCCGCTCTCCACGCGCACCCTCAACCGGACCCTGCTGCAACGCCAGTTGCTCCTCGACCGGGTGGCCTGGCCGGTCGACGACGTGGTCGGACGGCTGGTCGCGATGCAGGGGCAGGAACCCGACGCGCCGTACGTGGGCCTGTGGACGCGGGTGACCGGCTTCCGGCACGACGCGCTGTCGTCGTCGCTGCGCGAGCGCCGGATCGTGCGCGGCGCCCATCTGCGCACCACCCAGCACCTCGCGCTCGCCGAGGACTTCCGCTGGCTGCGCCCGCTCCTCCAACCCCGCCTCGACCGCGCCCCGATGGCCGGCCTGCGGCGCGAGATCGACGGTGTCGACCTGGCCGAACTCGCGGCCGTCGCCCGCCGGACGCTGGCCGGAAAGACCCTGACCAGGCGGGAGTTGGGCGTGCTGCTCGCGGAGCGCTTCCCCGACCGGCGGCCGGGCCCCCTCGCCGTCTCGGCGCACTTTCTGGTGGCGATGGTGCACCCGCCGCCCAGCGGACTGTGGGGGCGGCGCGGCCCCGTGCCGTGCGCGCTCGCGGAGGACTGGATCGGGCGGGACCTCGAACAGGCGCCGTCGGTGGGCACGTTGGTGACGCGGTACCTGGCCGCGTTCGGGCCCGCCGACGTGAAGGACGTCCAGGCGTGGTCGGGGCTGACCCGGCTGCGGGAGGTCGTCGAGGAGCTGCGGCCCCGGCTGCGGGTCCATCGCGACGAGCACGGCAGGGAGCTGTTCGACCTGCCGGAGGCCGAGCCGGCCGACCCCGAACTCCCGGCGCCCGTACGGTTTCTGCCCGCCTTCGACAACCTGCTCCTCGGCCACGCCGACCGCGGCCGGGTGATCGCCGACGCGCACCGCAAGCTGGTCTGCCCCGGACAGGCGACGGTAAAGCCGACGTTCCTCGTCGACGGCTTCGTCAGCGGTGTCTGGGCGCACCGGGACGGGCAGTTGCTGGTCTCCCCGTTCCGCGAACTGCCCGGCTGCGACCTCGACGAGGTGGGCCGGGAGGCGGGGCGGCTGGCCGCGTTCCTGGCCGGGGACGGCACCCCGCCGACGGTCGGGTTCGACAACGCCCTTGTCCCGGAAGGACGGTGACAGGCGCCCCCTCAGATCTGGGTCGGCGGGAGGTGTACGACCAGCCCGTCGATGGCCTCCGAGACGGGCAGTTGGCAGCTGAGCCGGCTGGTGGGCCGGCGCTCGGACGCCGTCCCGTACAGCACGTCGTCCTCGGCCTCGTGCATCTCGGGCAGCGGCAGCGTGTTGCCCTCGTCGACGTAGACGTGGCAGGTGCCGCACTGGGCCGACCCGCCGCACTGGGCCAGGATGCCCTCGACGCCGTTGAGTTTCGCGCCGCGCATCACCGTGTTGGGGGCCGTCACCTCGACGACCGTCTCGGTGCCGTCGGGATGCTTGTACGTGATCTTGGCCATGGTGCCCTCCTCGTGGCAGCCCGGGTGACCGGTTGCGCGGGTCACTGTGACGGCCGCCGCTGGGAGCGGGGTGGAGAAGCCCTCGAAGCGCCCGCTCCCCGCTCGCCCCGGCCGCGCCCGCTCGCCCCGGCCGCGCCCGGCGGGGACCCC
>NZ_FMCI01000166.1 GCF_900091845.1 Streptomyces sp. SolWspMP-5a-2 | reverse complement strand
CGCGTCGGGCGACCGTCCCGCGGGACGGCGCCGGCGGGCGCGAGGGCGATCCGGTGCGGCCGCAGCAGCACCGCCGCCCGGCTGCCGGTGGCGCGTCCGGTGCCCAGCGCGGGCACCCGGCCGACGCCGGGCAGCTCCACCACCGTCCGCTCCCCGTCGGAGCCCGTCACCGTCCCCTCGACCAGGTTGGCCCGTCCCACGAACCGGGCCACGAACCGGCTGCCCGGCCGTTCGTAGACGTCCTCGGGGCTGCCGACCTGCTCCAGCCGCCCCCGGGCGAGCACCGCGACCCGGTCGGCCATCGACAGGGCCTCGTGCTGGTCGTGCGTCACGAACACCGCGGTGATCCCGGTCTCCCGCTGGATGCGCCGGATCTCGTCGCGCATCTCCCCGCGCAACTGCGCGTCCAGGTTGGACAGCGGCTCGTCGAGCAGCAGCAGCGTGGGCCGCACCACCAGCGCGCGGGCCAGCGCGACCCGCTGCTGCTGGCCGCCGGAGAGCTGGGCGATCCGCCGGCCCGCGAGGTGACCGAGCCGCACCAGGTCGAGCGCCTCGGCCACCCGCCGGTCGCGCTCCGCCCTGGACACCTTGCGCATCTCCAGGCCGAACGCCACGTTGCGCGCCACGTCCAGATGCGGGAACAGGGCGTACGACTGGAAGACCATCCCCATGTCCCGGCGGTGCACCGGGATGCCGGTGATGTCGCGGCCGTCGACCAGGACCCGGCCCGCGGTCGGCTCGATCAGCCCCGCGATCATGCGCAGGGTGGTGGACTTGCCGCAGCCCGAGGGGCCCAGCACGGCCAGCATGGAGCCGCGCTCCACGCTCAGGTCGATGCCCCGCACGGCCGCGCCGTGCTGCCCCGGGTACGTCTTGGTGAGGCCGTCGAGGCGCAGCTCCCCTGCCCCGGAACCGTCGGCCGCCGCCTTCGCCTCAGCCACCGATGACCTCCCGCTTGATGCGGTCCACCCACGCGGTGTAGCGGGTGGTCATCCAGCTCCAGTCGACCGGGATCTGGTGCTCGCGCTGCTCGGCGGAGGCGGTGGTGCGCTCCTCGACGTCCTTGTCCAGCGTCGCGTCCCGGTTGACCGGCGCGTAGTACGCGTCGTCGTCGAACGCCTTCTGCGCCTCGGCGCCGATCGCGTAGTCGATGAACTTCTGCGCGGCCTCGGCGCGCCCGGAGCCCGCGACCAGGTTGATCGTGTTGATCTGCTCGACCGTGCCCTCCTTCGGGAGCACCGGCTGCACCACACCCTTGGAGGTGTCCTGGTAGAACTGGCCGCGCGCGTTCCAGCCGACGGCGACATCGGCCTCGCCCGACTGGACGGCCGTGTACACGTCGGGCGACGGCTGCCAGGTCTCCACCGACGGCGCCAGCGTCTTCAGCCTGGCGATCGCCGGATCGATGTCCTTCTTGTAGTCCTCACCGAGGATCTTCTCCAGCGCCACGATCAGCGCGACCCCGCGGGTGTCCGCGATCGGCAGCGCCAGCTTGCCCTTGTACGCCGGGTCCCACAGGTCGTTCCAGCTCGTGGGCGCGTCCTTGACGGCCTTGGAGTTGTAGAGGATCGACAGGCTGTCCAGGGTCAGCCCGGGACCGTAGCCGTCCTTGGCCCGCGCCTTGTCGACGAGCCGCGCCAGGTTGGGCACCCGCTCCTCGTCGAGCTTGGCGAACAGGCCCTCCTTGTTCGCGGTCGGCGCCACCGAGCTGTCCATCAGGGCCACGTCGGCGGGCGGGTTCTTCTTGCTCGCCCGCAGCTTGGCCAGCACCTCGGCCGAGTTCTGGATCGGCACGTACCGGACGGTGATGTCCGGGTTGGCCTTCTCGAACGGCTTGATCACGGTCTTCGTGAACGAGTCCTGGAAGGTCCCGAAGAAGCCCATGAAGGTGATCGTCTGCTTCCCCGTGCCCGCGTCCGTGCCACCCCCGGCGGACGTCGAGGCGGACGTGGCGCAGGACGACACCAGCAGGGCGGTCGCGGCGAGCCCTGCGGCAGCGGCGAGACGGCGGGGTACTGCGGTCATGGGGAACTCCGGTTCACGAGAGCGCGGGAGGCGCGGGCGCAGGTTCACGAGGGCCGAGCGGCGGGAAGGACCCGCCGGGGGAGGACGACGTCCGGTCAGCCGTGCGACGGGAGGTCCGTCGCGGGCACCGCCGCCGGTGCGGCGGGACCGGACGTCCCGGTACAGGACTCCGGCAGCGCGGGCGCCCCCAGGACCTGCATCAGCCGGTTCGCCCAGCCGAACAGCGCCACGCAGTGCACGGCGTCGAGGAGCGCGGGTCCGTCGATCCCGGCGGCGCGCAGCGCGGCCACGTCGTCGGCGGAGGCGCTGGGCGGGGTGGCCGTCTGGCGTGCGGTGAAGCGGGCGAGGGCGGCCCGGCGCGGATCGTCCGCGAGCGCCGCCGCGCCCTCGTCGAGCACCCGCCGCGCCGCCTCGGGGTCCTTGCCGAGCTGGGCGAACTTGCGGCCGTGCACCGAGGCGCAGTACACGCAGCCGTTGATCCGCGACACCAGCAGGGTGACCAGTTCCCGCTCCGCCCTGGGCAGCCCGCCGCGCCCGTACATCAGCGCGTTGTAGACGTGGGTGCGGTGGTCGAGCGCGGCCGGTACGTGCAGCAGGGTGCGGTAGTACGGCGAGTCGGTGGAGAGCGTGGCGTGCGCGTCGACCACCGCCCGCTGCTGCGCGTCGAGCCCGTCGGCGGGGACCGGGACGACCCACGGGGTCCAGGTGAGGACGTCCAGCGTGAACGACGGCTCGGGGGAGGGGCCCGCGGCGGTCGCCGGGGTGACGACGGGCGACGCGGCCGGGGCGCCGTCCAGCAGGGCCAGGCCCGAGGCGACCCGTGCCTCGTACGAGACGAAGGCGACGATCTGGGCCAGCGCCACGATGTCCGCCGCGCCGAGCCCGGCCCGTTCCAGCTCCGCGAGCTGCGCGCGACCGGAGCGGGCGGGGGCGAGGGTCACCAGGCGCGTCCAGGCGAGGACGGCGGCGCGGAGGGCGGAGTCGGCCGGGCCGGGTTCGGAGGACGCGGGTGCGTCGCTCGCTCCGGTGTCCGGCGCGGGCGGGGTGGCCGGGACGGCCGCGGAGGCGGTGTAGGCCAGGGTCCGGTAGCGCTCCGCGAGCCGTGGCTGTCCGGCCAGCTCGGCGGCGAGCACGGCGGCCTCGGTCCGCAGCGCGGGGGTGAGCCGTCCGGGTCGGCCGGGGGCGTCCGGCGCCGCGGGGCGCAGGAGCGCGGCCCGCGCCGCGTCCGCGTGCGGACCGACGTCCGGACGGAACCGTTCGTCGTCGCTCAAGGTCGCTCCTCTCCCCACTCGGTCGCGTCGGGTACGGAATACCGGTCCGGGCGCCGTCGCCCGGCGGCGGTGCGCGCGTCCGGCGGGCCCTTCGTCGGGTCCTCCACGACCGCCGGGATTCCGGCGGCCCGGTCCACGCCGCGAAGCTGTCCACCGCGTGGCCCATCATCCGGACACATCGTGGGACGGGCCCGGAGAGCTGAAAGTTAGCCCCGTCCCCGAGCCGCGCGCAAAGCCCTGACGAGCGGGAACACACCCGGCACCGGCCCGCGCGGACCCCGCCGGAGAGGGGCCGGGGAGACCACCTGATGCAACAGGTCGGACGCGTGCGGACCGTGTCCCGTACCGCAGGGGCTCTGCGACCCCACCTGATGCATCAGGTGGGGGAGCGGGGTACGGTCGGGGGCCGAGTGACGGAACGGTGTTTTCCAGGTCACGTCAGAATTTCTCGCATCGCGAGACAGTTGCCCGAGGGGTGAGACGTTTGGTGCGGGTCGCGTCCTACCGCCGGGTCGCCGAGGACATCCGGCGCCGGATCGAGAGCGGCGAGTTCGCGCCGGGAGCCCCGCTGCCGTCCCGCGCGCACCTGGCCGCCCAGTACGCGGTGGGCGCGAACGTGGCCGCCGCGGCGGTCCGGCTGCTGGTGAGCGAGGGGCTCGCCCGGGGCAGGACCGGCAGCGGGGTCTTCGTGCGGGAGCGGGTCTCCGCCTCGACCATGGCCCGCTCCTGGACCCAGGAACGGCTCCAGGGCCGACTCGCCGTCCACCCCGACCTGCGCCGGTCGGGACCACCCGCCCCCGGCGGCGACGACGGCCCCGGCGCCCGCTCCGAACGCGGCACCCCCTCCTCGCGGACCGAGGGCGCCGACCCCGGCATCGCCCGCCGGCTGCGGGTACCGCCGGGCGAGCCCGTCATCCGCAGCGCGTACCAGCTCAGCAACGACGGCCTCCCGGCGATGATCTGCGTGAGCTGGGAACCGCTGCGGATCACCGGCGGCACCCCCGTCTCCCTGCCGGGCGCGGGCCCCCTCGCCGGTGGCAGCGTCGTGGCCCGCATGTCGTACATCGGGATCCGGGTCACCCGCTCGACCGAGACCGTCACCGCCCGCCTCGCCACCCCGGACGAGGCCGCCGCCCTCGACCTGGGCCGGGGCGCGGCCGTCGCCGCCATCGAGCGCACCTACTGGGCGGGCGAACGCCCCCTGGAGACCGCCGACCTGGTGGTACCCGGCGACCGCTTCCACCTCGCCTACGAGATCCCGGCCGAACCGGACCGCTGAGCACCCACCCCCTCCCCGCCGTACCCGTCCACCGGGCACCGCCCCCTGCTCGCCTGGCCCGCCCACCAGGCACCGGCGTTCCCGCCGTCGCCGCGCGCCCCGTGCCGCCCGCCGTCGCACCGGGCGAGGGGCACGGCCTAGCATCGGACCCGCTCCGCGACAGGCCACCGCCGACTGCCGACCGTCGGGCGGAGCGGAGAGCGAGCACCGTCGTGTCCCAGCAGCAAGCCGCGTCCCTGCCCCTGTTCGACCTGGTCACCGACCCCCCGGACGCCCCGGGGAACCCGGCTCCCGGGGCGTCGGGCACCTCCGGCCGCACCCTGCTCCTGGTGCGCCGCTTCGACGTCCCCTTCCTGCTCACCGCCGCGCTCTCCGCGGGCGCAGGGTCGAGCGAACTGACCCTGGACCGCGGCAAGTCGGGCAAGGGACGGCTCGCCGCGTTCCGGCGGCTCTCCGGCCGGGCCGTCCTCGTCCTGCGCGACAAGCACCACCTCGCGACCGGGGACCCGGCCGCCGTCCGCGCGGGCGCCGACTCCTTCGCCCACTCCGTCGTCTGGAGCGCACCCGTCCTGCGCGAGGACGCCGACGGCGCCCTCGTCGACCCCGCCGGGCTCGCCCTCACCGACCTGCACGGCATCGCCGACCTGCTGCGCGAACGCGGCCAGGGCGAACACACCGTGGACCCCGACGCGTCCTACCCGCTGCCCGCGAGCAGCGGTGCCCTGGGCGTCCGGCTGCCCGCGCTGCTGACCCTGCGCGGACCCGGCACCGGCGCCGCCCTGCGCCGTGTCACCCCCGCCCCGGCCGCCCTCACCGTCGTCCAGCAGGTGCACCTCGTGCCGCTGCCCGAGCCGCCGCTGCCGCCCCGGGCCTACCACCCGGCCTCCGGCGGCTACGGCATCGGCCACGACGACCACGGGGCGGACGGCGCCCGGGTCATGTACCAGCCGCGCTTCCGCCTGGAGCACGCCGACCCGGACGCGGCGCCGGGACCGGTGCGCCGGCCGATCGTCTTCCTCGTCGACCCTGCCGTCCCCGAACCGTGGCGCTCCGCCGTCGTCGAGGGCGGCAACTGGTGGCGCGCCGCCTTCGAGGCCGCCGGGTTCCAGGACGCCTACCGGGTCGAAGTGGCGCCCGAAGGAACGGACTTGGACGAACCGGCGCTCAACACCGTCTGGTGGGTGCACCGCGACGGGCGCGGCTGGTCGCACGGCCAGGCCCTCACCGACCCCCGCACCGGCGAGATCCTGCACGGCCGGGTCCGCCTGGGCTCGCAGCGCGTCGCGCAGGTCACCGCGCTCGCCGAGGCCCTGCTCGCCCCCTACGGCCACCCCGACGAGGCCGCCCGGCTGGCCGTCGTGCGCGAGACCGTCCTCGCCCGGATGCGGCTGCTGGCCGCCCACGAGATCGGCCACGCGCTCGGGTTCCTGCACAACTTCGCCAGCACCGGCCACCCGAGCCCGTCGGTGATGGACTACCCGCACCCCGAGGTCACCGTCGGCCCCGACGGCACCCCCGACCTCTCCCGCGCCTACCCGAGCGGACTCGGCCCCTGGGACCGCTTCCTGGTCGCGCACGCCTACGGGAGCTTCGCCACCCCCGCCGAGGAGAGCGCGGGACTGGCCCGGCTGCGCCGGGAGGCCGCCGACGCCGGACTGCTCCACCTCGCCGACGAGGACGCCCGCGGCCCCGGCGCCGCGCACGCCGACGCGGCCGTCTGGGTCCCGCACGCCCACGACCCGTTCGAGGCGCTGGAGCAGGCCCTCGCCGTCCGCCGCGCCGCGCAGGCCGCCTTCACCCGCGGAGTAATCCCGCCCGACCGGCAGAGCGGCGAACTGGAGGCGCGGGCCGCCCTGCTGCACCTCTACCACCGCCACCACCTGGCCGCCGTGACCCGGCTCGTCGGCGGTGTCCGCTACGCCTATGCCCAGGCGGGCGACGCCGTCCC
The DNA here is from genome assembly GCF_900091845.1 of Streptomyces sp. SolWspMP-5a-2. GTDB lineage: Bacteria > Actinomycetota > Actinomycetes > Streptomycetales > Streptomycetaceae > Streptomyces > Streptomyces doudnae. Next base: position 469 of record NZ_FMCI01000166.1, on the reverse strand, counting down.
GGGCACCGTGCGCGGCACGCCCCCGGTCGCCCCCGACGACCAGTGGCGGGCGCTGCGCACGGCCGCCGCGCTGCTGCGCCCCGGCGACCTGGTGCCGCACCCGGCCGTCCTCGCCGTCCTCACCCCGCCCGGCATCCGGTACGCGCGCTCGCCCGAGTACCTCGACACGCGGGCGGGCCGCGTCTTCGACCCGCTCTCCGCCGTGGAGTCCGCGACGGCGCTGGTGGCCGAGGCGCTCTTGGAGCCGGCCCTGCTCAACCGGCTGGCCTGGCAGCACGCCGACGACCCCCGGGTGCCCGGGGTGACCGACGTCCTGGCGTGCCTGCTCGACGCGGCCTGGCACGGGGACGGGGCCGAGCCCGCCGCCCCGTCCGACCCGCTGGTCAGGGAGACGGCGGGCTGGGTCGTCGTCCGCCACGCCCTGGCCGCTCTGCGCGGCGGCGAGCTGCACCACCCGGTGCGCGACGAG
>NZ_FMCI01000371.1 GCF_900091845.1 Streptomyces sp. SolWspMP-5a-2 | reverse complement strand
CGCTGCTGCTCCGGGGCGAGGGGCTCGGCGGTGCGGGCCGGGCGCGGGGCGGGCCTGGCCGGCATCCGGTCGGCGGGCAGCACCGCCGGGAGGGTCGGTCCGACCGACGAACGGGCCGCGTCGAACAGGCGCCGGGTGACGGTCTCCAGATCGTCCCCCCGCCCGCCGCCCTGGGCACCGCGCCGCCTGGACCCCGTGCTCATCGCCCGGGTGGCGTTGAAGGTGCCGCTGTCGCTCTCCGCGCGGTCGTAGAGGGTGTTCACCCGTCGCCGCACCTCTTCGCGGCTCGGGCCCTCCTCGATCGTCGTCATGGGAGCCGTACTCCTTCCGTCCTCCGCCTACCGGGTTAGCTGTCGGGTTCGGGCGGGAAGACGCGGAAGGCATGCCCTACGGCCCTTGCCCCGGAGGGCTGTCGGGCCGATTCACCCCAGATGTTCGGTCGGGTCCCCGGCTCCGGCTGCCCGAGGGCGGGCCGGACTCGGCGGAGGCCGCGTGACCCGGCGGAGATCGCCGGAGTGAGTCGTGCGGCCCGAGCGTCAACTTAGCCAACTTGTGCTCCCCGTGTGAAGATTGGGAAGCGATATGTCCGATACGCTTCTGTGACCTTCGTCGTGACGGACCGTCAGACGCGTGGACCGGGCCGGACGCGTCGCTCTCGCGGGGGCGGGGCGGACACGGAGGGTGGTCTCAGGAGTCCTGGCCGTCGGCGCGGGCCGCGCGCTCCGCGTTGCGCTTCTTGATCCGCACGGTCTCCTTGCGGACCTCGGCCTGGGTGGCGCGCTCCTTGGTCAGCCACTCGGGCCGCTCCTCGCGCAGCGCCTCGATCTGCTCGGTGGTGAGGGGCTCGGTGACCCCGCCGCGGGCGAGCCCGGCGATGGAGACGCCCAGCCTCTCCGCGACCACGGGGCGGGGGTGCGGACCGTTGGCCCGCAGCTCGCGCAGCCACTCGGGCGGGTCGGCCTGGAGCTCGGCGAGCCGGGTGCGCGAGACGTCCCCCTCGCGGAACTCGGCGGGGGTGGCTTCTAGGTACACACCGAGCTTCTTCGCCGCGGTCGCGGGCTTCATCGTCTGGGTGGTCTGGTGCGACTTCATACCGTCCAGGGTATCGACCATGTGGGGGACCGGTGACCACGGACGGTAACCTGGCGGAGTGACTGGCTCCGAGACCTCCCCGCCGTTCCGCCTCGCGTACGTCCCGGGGGTGACCCCCGCGAAGTGGGTGCGGGTCTGGCACGAGCGCCTCCCCGACGTCCCGCTCACCCTGCACGCCGTCCCGGACGCCGAGGCGGCCGACCTGATGCGGGCGGGCGGCGCCGACGCCGGGTTCGTGCGGCTGCCGGTCGACCGGACGTTCTTCAGCGCCATCCCCCTCTACACCGAGACGACGGTCGTCGTGGTGCCCAAGGACCACGTGATCACCGCCGCCGACGAGGTGACCCTGGCCGATCTGGCGGACGAGACGGTTCTGCACCCCCTCGACGACGTCCTGGACTGGGCGGGGCCGCCCGGTGAGGCCGCCTTCGAACGCCCCGCGGACACCGCCGACGCCGTCGAGCTGGTCGCGGCGGGCATCGGCCTCCTCGTCGTCCCGCAGTCCCTGGCCAGGCTGCACCACCGCAAGGACCTCACCTACCGGACCGTCGTCGACGCCCCGCAGTCGAGCGTCGGACTGTCCTGGCCGGAGGAGGCGACCACCGAGCTGGTCGAGGACTTCATCGGCATCGTCCGGGGCCGCACCGTCAACAGCAGCCGGGGCCGCAGGCAGCCCGAGCCGCAGCCGAAGGAGAAGCGGGCCGATCCGGCGGGCCGCCGCAAGCCCGCCGCGCCCCGGGCGAAACCGGCGTCGGGACGCGGCGCGCGCGGCGGCGGCAAGGGCAAGCCGCGCCGCCGCTCGTGACGACGGCGATCCCACCCAAGGTCACGCCGTGCGGGGCGTGACCTCACGGCTGGTACGTCGCCCGTTCCGCCGTCGCCACCACCTTCTCGCCGTCCGCGGCCGTGAGCAGCCCGGCCGACACCCAGGCCGTCACCGTCGAGCGCACCCTGGCGACCAGGGCCGCCCCGGTGGCGAACGGCGCTGCGGACCACACCTCGTCCAGCAGTGAAGTCCCGTCCGCGCGGGCCGGGTTGGCCACTCCCGAGTCCAGACCTCCGAAGACCACCACGGGTTCCGCCCGCCGGAAGTAGGCGTGCGACGGGTCGGTGGTCCCCTCGTAGAACGGCGCGAACTCCGTTCCGTCCAGGGAGAGGTGGAGCGGCCTGCCCGGCACCGGGGAGAACCCGGGCAGCAGGTCGCCGGAGAGGGCCGCGAAGCGGTAGAGCCCGAACCGCGGGTACTCCGTGGCGGAGCCGCGCGCGACCAGGTGCACCGGGCCGTGGAACAGGGCCTGGAGCGAGGGGTCGTCGAGCGTTCTCTCGACCCGGAGCAGGAACGGGACGTCGACCCGCACGACGTCGCCCGCTCGCCAGGTCCTGGACACCCCGAAGTAGCTCCCCGGCGTCGGACTCCCGGGCACCGCACGGCCGTTGACCGTGACCCTGAACCCCGCGCCCGCCCACCCCGGCACCCGCAGCCGCAGCTCGAACGCCGCGTCCGCGCCGCCGAAGGTGAGCGTGCTGCCCTGTTCCCTGGGGTAGCCCGTGGTCTGCGTGAGCGTGACGCCCGTGGCCGCCCAGCGCAGGGTGGACGGGCTGTACAGGTTGACGTACAGGGCGCTCCCGTCGGGGCGCGCGAAGTACACCGAGTCCTGGTACTTGGTGGCGCTCTCCATGCCGGTGCCCTCGCAGCAGGTCGTGCCCTGCTTGGGCGTGAAGTCCCGCGCATGGCCGGGTCCCAGGCCGATGAAGTAGGTGACCAGCGGTTTCTCCGCGTCCGCCAGATCGCGCTTGGAGCCGAGCACCTGGTTGTAGAGGGTCCGCTCGTAGTAGTCCATGTACGCCGGGTTCTGCTCGTGCAGGAACAGGGCCCGGCTGAGCTTCAGCATGTTGTACGCGCAGCACGTCTCCGCCGTCGTCGGCCCGATCGTCCCCGCGATCACCCCGGCCGCCTTCCAGAACTCCCCGGTGCTGGTGCCGCCGTTGGCGTACACGCGCCCCGGCACGACCATGCCCCAGAAGTTCCGCGCGGCGGTCAGGTACCGCCGCTCGCCCGTCGCGTCGTACAGCCTGACCAGACCGGTGAAGATCGGTATGTGCTGGTTGGCGTGGAGCCCGTCCAGCGTGTCGACGTCCGCGGCACAGGCGTCGATCAACCGGTCGAGGTCGAACAGCCGCGCCAGCTCCAGGTGTCGAGGATCACCGGTGACCGCGTGCAGATCGCAGACCGCCTCCACGACGCCGCCGAACTCGCCGCTGGAGAAGATCCCCCACATCCGCTGGAGGGTCGCCGAGGGCAGCGCCGACAGCCGCGCGTGCATCCAGTCGCCCATGCCGGACGCCAGGTCGAGCGCCCGCGCGTCACCGGTCGCCGCGTGCGCGTCCAGCAGCCCCCGCAGGATCTTGTGCGCCGTGTAGTAGGGCGCCCACACCCGGGTGTAGTCGCTGCCGGTCATCGACTCCAGCTCGATGAACTGGGTCTCCGGGTAGGCGGCGAGGAACCCGGGATGGCTCGGCCCGCCCCAGGTGCGGCGCAGGGTGGCGGTGAGACCCCGCCCCGACGCGTCCGCGATCCGGCTCCCGCCCGTCTCGTCGAAGGCGTACGAGACGAGGTCCCCACGCCCGGCGGGGGTGTCGGCGGGCCCGGCCGCGCCCAGCGCCGCCACCTCGGCCGGGTCCAGCGCCCGCGACCAGACGTCGAAGCCGCCGAGGGCGCCCGCGAGGACGGGATCGGCCGGGTAGTGGGAGCGGCCGAGCCAGTGGTGGGCGAGGGTGCCGAGGGCGGCCGGGGTGAGCGTCATCGCCGTGTTCCGCCCGACGGCGGTGCCGTCCACGTAGAGCGTCCCGGTGCCGTCCGCGACGGTCACGGCGAGATGGCTCCACCGGTCGAGCGGCAGCGCCGCCGTGCCGTCGATGCCCTGCTCGGCCCCGGCCCCGCCGGTCGTGACGGCGAAGCGCGGGACGCCGTTCGCGGTGCGGGTGGCGAGGTAGAGGTAGCGGGTGATGTCGTCGCCGAAGTCGAGGACACGGGCCCAGGCGTCGTCGTGCACGGGTTTCACCCACGCGGCCAGGGTGATCGCCGACGCGCCCCCGAGCACCCCGGCGGGCAGGTCGACGTACTGGTGGGAGCCGCGCCCGTTCTCCACGGCGCCGCCGAACCGGCCGGGCACGCTCCGTACGACCGGGTCCGCGCGCAGGGCCGCGCGCACCTCGGTCAGCGCGCCGACCGCCGTGCCGATCCGCTCGGCGAACACCCGCTCCCCGGTGCTCGCCAGGGCCTGCGCCAGCATGGTGAGGAAGTGGCCGGTGTAGTGGCCGCGCAGATTGCCGTTGGCCTCGCCGTCCAGCCCCTCCCAGCCGCCGGGCGCCACCGCGTCGCCGGTGGGCAGACCCGCGTTGGCGCGGAAGACCTGCAGGAGCCGGTCGATGTCGTAGCCGCGGGCGTGGCCGAGCATCAACTCCCGCTTGTCGGCGAAGAGGCCCGCACCGAGGCTGACGTCGCCGAGCCCGAACGGGACGGCCGTCCAGGCGGCCGGTACGGCGGACGCGCCGCCCGCCGCGGCGGCGGTCCCGACGGCGGCCTGCGCCGGAGCGGGGGTGGCGGCGGCGAGCGCCGCGGCCCGGAGAACGGAACGTCGGGAGAGGGGCGGTGCCATGGGTGCTCCTCCGTGGGCCGGTCGTCCTGGACACGCGCGGACGGGACCGCGCGCCGGACGGATGGGCGAATGTTCGACTTGTCGAACCTCGTGCGAAGTGCCGACCAGACGATAGGCAGGAGGCGCGGGACGGTCAACGGGCCGGGAGCGACCGGTTCAGGTCAGCCGCTGCGCCCCGCCAGCCACCGCAGCGCTCCGGCGGCCGTGAACGCCGGCTGCCCGCCCCGCACCAGCAGCCCCGCCGTCGCGAACTCCGGCGCGTCCGCCTGCCCGGCCAGGTACGGGACCGCGAGGCACCGCATCCCGGCCGCGTGCGCGGCGGCCACGCCGGGGGCCGCGTCCTCGACGACCACGCAGTCGGCCGGGGCCGCGCCGAGCCGCCGGGCCGCCTCCAGGAACACGTCGGGTGCGGGCTTGCCCCGCTCCACCTCGTCCGCGGACACGGTCGTCCTGAGGTACGCGTCCAGCCCCGTCCCCGCGAGGACCGCCGCGATGGCCTCGCGCGAGGACCCCGACGCCACCGCCATCGGCACCCGCTCCGCCGCGAGCCGTTCCACGAACGCCCGCATCCCCGGGTAGGCGTGGGTACCGGCGCGGGCCAGCTCCAGATAGCGCCGGTCCAGGTCGGCGAGGAGGTCGGGGACGGAGGAGGTGAGCCCGTACCGCCGCCGCCAGAGCGCGATCGTCTCGCGGGTGCTGACCCCGACGTACCGCTCGTGCTCGGCCCAGGAGAACTCCGGGACGCCATGCGCGGCGAGGGTCAGCCGACCGGCCTCGTAGTAGTTCGGCTCGCTGTCCACCAGGGTGCCGTCGAGATCGAAGATGACCGAGATGCCGCCGAGTCCGCTCACCCCGCCAGCATGTCAAAGGCCCCCCACGGCACGGGAAGCCGGGTCGGGCGGCGTGACACCGGAGGCCGGATCGTGCCCGCGTGGCGCGGGAGGCCGGGTTCCGTCGGCCGTGCCCCGCACCGCACGGGAGGCCGGGTTCCGTCGCGCTGCACGGGTGGCCGGGGTTCCGTCGCGTGGCACGGTGGTGGCCGGGTCGGGTCCCGTGCCGCGCGGAATCCCGGTCGGGCCGCGCGTCGCGCACGGCGCCGCGTCAGCTCCCGCTCGTCCGGCCGATCGACTCCACCAGCGGCAGCAGCCGCTGCGGCACCCGCTCGCGCAGTGCCACCTCGGTGCGGGTGCGGACCACGCCCGGCAGGCTGATCAGCTTCTGGATGACGTCCTCCAGGTGGGCGTTGTCCCGCGCCACCACCCGGGTCAGCAGATCGCCGCCGCCGGTGATCGAGAACGCCTCGACGATCTCCGGGACGGCCGCCAGCGCGTCGCCGACGTCGTCCAGGTGCCCCTGGGTGACCTCGATGTGCACGAACGCCAGCACCGGGTGGCCGAGCGCGGCCGGTGACAGCGCCGGGCCGGTGCCGGTGATCACCCCGTCCCGTTCCAGCCGGTCGAGGCGGGCCTGGAGGGTGCCGCGCGCGACACCGAGGAGGCGGGCGTACTCCCGCACGCTGGTCCGCGGCTGTTCGAGCAGCAACCGCAGGATGCGGGTGTCCAGCGCGTCGACCGGCATCGTCAGGGCCTCCCGCCCTCGGGAACACGATCCGCCCCGACTGTACCAATGGCCCAGCGGCGTCGCACGCACGGCCTGCGGCAACGGCGATCCCGCACGGAACCTCTCCCCTCTCTTCTGGGCCAATGGACCACTGGAAACCTCACCGGTTGAGCCGATGGTGCGGGAGATGCTCTCATGGGGGACGTCGATGGCGCTGCGGATTCCGCGGCGCCTTTCTCATGCCGGTGGTCGGCCGGCGTCCGAACGGTGACAGTGGGGGCGGTAGACAGTGCTGCGAAGGGTGTTCATGGCGCCGGACCCGGGCCGGACGCGGCTGCGGTTCGCCGCGCGGGCCGTCCTCGGCATCGGGCTCGCCGTCGTCGTCTGCGGGCTCGCCGGACACTCGCTGGTCGGCGCCGTCACCGGCGGACTCGCCGCGCTGCTCGCCCTGTTCACCGTCACCGACGCGACGGTCCGCGGCCAGGCGGTCACCACCGCGCTGCTGCCCGCCGTCGGGCTGCCCGTGCTCGCCCTCGCCGCCGGACTCCACGACCGGCCCGCCGCCCGCGACCTCGCCTTCCTCGCCGTCGTCGGCGCGGGCGTGTACGCCAGGCGCTGGGGGCCGCGCGGCCACAGCCTCGGCGTCTTCGCGTTCATGACCTTCTTCGTGGCGCAGTTCCTGCACGCGACCACCGACCGGCTCCCCGAGCTGTACGCGGCCGTCGTGCTCTCCGTGCTCAGCGCGGCCGGGGTGCGGTTCGGCCTCTGGTGCTACGAGCGCCGTCTGCCGCCCGTCCGGCAGCCCGCGGCGTCCGGCTCCACCGGCCTCGGCCGGGTGACCACCCGGCAGGCCGTCCAGGCGACCGCCGCCGCCGGGTTCGCGCTGGTCGCAGGGCAGGCGCTGTCCGGTGAGCGCTGGTACTGGGCTGTCGGCGCCGCCTGGTGGATCTTCGTCAACACCGCCTCACGGGGCGAGACCCTGGTGCGCGGCTTCCGCCGGGTCCTCGGCACCGTCCTCGGCATCGTCCTCGGGCTGCCGCTCGTCGCGCCCCTCCAGGGAGCGCCCGTCCCCACCGCGGTCCTGCTCGCCGTCTGCGTCTTCGGGATCTTCTACACGGCCGCCGTCTCCTACACCTGGATGATGCTCTGGGTGACCCTGCTCGCCGAACTGCTCTACGGGCTGCTCGGCGTGTTCACGCCCGGTCTGCTCGCCCTGCGGTTCGCGGAGACGGCCGTCGGCGCCCTCGGCGCGGTCCTCGCCGTCCTCTTCGTGTTGCCGGTGACCACGCACGCCGTCACCCACGCCTGGATCCGCCGCGCCCTGCGCTGTGTGCACGCCTGCACCGCCGAGGCCGCCGCCCGGCTGGCCGGGGTGCCCGGTGCCGACCCCGCCCCGCGCGTCGCCGAACTCGAACAGCTCCTGGGCCGGGTGCGGCTCTCCGTGGCCCCGCTGGTGCACCCGCTCAACCCGATGGCCGACCGCAGACGGCGGGCCCGCAGGGTCCTCGACCTGCTCGACGCCTGCGCCCGCGAGGTCCGCGGCCTGGTCGCCGTCGCGGCCGACCCGGAGGCGAGCCACGACGCCCGGCTCGCCGCCGCCTGCCACCGGGTGGAGCGCGCGGTGGAGGCCCTCACCGGCGAGGACGTCCGCGACCTCGCCGCACGTCCGGCCCACCACCCCGGCACCGAACCGGCCCTCGCCCACCTGCACGGCCTGGAACGCGCCCTCGCCGACCTCGCCGCGCCCCTGCGGACCCCCACAGGATCGCGCCTCGTCGGCGCCTGACCAGGGCCTCTCCCGCCCTGACCAGGGCCTCTCCCGCCCGCCGACCCCGCCCGACGCCCTTGGTCTAGACCGCGCGGGACCGGCTGCTAGCGTCACCCCGGACTGCACAGCGGCGAGAGGGGACAGCGGTGACTGACGGCGGCGCACGGCGGAGGCGGGCCTTCATCGGGTCGTTCACGGCGGCGGGCGGGCCCGGCATCGTCACGGCGGCCGTGGCGCCCGGCGGCGGCGCCCTCACCCTCCTGCACAGCGTGACCGGCCTGCCCGACCCGTCCTACCTGGCCCTCGCCCCCGACCGCCGGGTCCTGTACGCCGTCAGCGAGACCGCCGAGGGCGCGGTGGCCGCCTACCGGCTGAACGGCGGGCGCCCCGAACCGGCGGGGCCCCGGTCCGCGTCGGCGGCCAGGGCCCCACCCACCTCAGCGTCTTCGACGGCCACGTCCTCACCGCCAACTACGGCTCGGGCAGCGTCACCGCGGTCCCGGTACGCGCCGACGGCACCCTGGCCCCCGCCCCCTCCGCCGTCCTCCCGCACACCGGCTCGGGACCGCACACCCGCCGCCAGCAGGCCCCGCACGCGCACCAGGTCCAGCCCGACCCGAGCGGCCGGTGGGCCGTCAGCGTCGACCTCGGCACCGACTCCGTCCGCGTCTGCACCCTGCGCGGGGGCACGCTCGCCGTGCACCGCGAGGCGCCCCTGCGGCCCGGCTCCGGCCCGCGCCACCTGGCCTTCCACCCGGGCGGCGGGCACGCGTACGTGCTCAACGAACTCACCCCGACCGTCACCGTCTGCCGCTGGCAGGGCGAGGACGGCACCCTGAAACCCCTCGCCGAGGCCCAGGTGCTGCCCGCGGCCCCGGCGGGCGACGCCTATCCGTCGGGCATCGCCGTCTCCCCCGACGGCCGCTTCGTCTGGACGGCGACCCGCGGCGAGGACGTCCTGTCCACCTTCGCCGTCGAGGCCGACGGCGCCCGCCTGCGGCTGCTCGGCACCGTCCCGTGCGGCGGCGACTGGCCGCGCGCGATCACCGTCGCGGACGGCTACCTGTACTGCGCCAACGAGCGCTCCGGTGACGTCTCCTGGTTCGCCCTCGACCCGGAGACCGGCCTGCCCCTCTACGACGGCCGCGTCCCGGTCCCGGCCGCCTCCTGCGTCGTCCTGGACTGACGGGGACGGTGCGGATTCCGCGTCTGACGCACGCGGGGTGATACGGCGCCCCGTCCACCCCACCCGCGTCACACGCATCCCGCACGCCTCACCCCGCACGCCGAAGGGCCCGCCCCGATGATCTCGTGGCGGGCCCTTCGGCGTCGTTCGTCGGTACGGTGTGCGGTGCCCGCGTCAGCGGACGGGCGCCCCCTGCGGCTGCTGCGGCGCGATGCCGAGGGCCGAGGTGTACTTGGCCAGGGCGAGCTTGCCGATCGCCGGGTACGGGCCGAGCGCCTCGGCGGCGGAACAGCCCACCTCCTTGGCCGCTTCCTCGATGAGACCGGGGTCGATCTCCGGGCCGATCAGGTACGGCGCGAGGGCGAGCTGCTGCGAGCCCGAGGTGCGCAACTGCTCGGCGACATCGGCGATCGAACCGTCCTGGTCGAGCGCCGCGGCCATCACCGGCACGGCGAGGCGCGCGGCGAGCAGCATGCCGGTGATCCCGGCCGCCTGCACCGCCTCGTCGCCGCCCACCGACGCCAGGATGATGCCGTCGGCGGCCGTGGCCACGGTGAACAGGCGGGCGCGGTCGGCGCGGGCCAGACCGGCCTCGGACAGCCGCACGTGCAGCGCCTCGGCGAGCAGCGGGTGCGGGCCGAGCACATCGGTCAGCTCGGCCGCGATCCGGCTCTCCATGACGGCCTGCCGGATCTGGCGCAGCAGCGAGTTGTCGGGACCGGCCAGCAGCGGTACCACGACGGCGACAGGGCCGTCGGGCTGCTTGACGTCGAGGCCCGCGTCCTTGGCCTGCTCGTAGCGCGCGGTGCGCTCCTCGGCGGCATGCGTCAGCACGGCCTGGAGGGTGGGGAACTCGGTGTCGTCCCCGTCCAGGTATCCGATGCGCGCGTCGAGGCCGGGCAGCTCGGAGCGCGCGATGCTCACGACCTCCTCGGCCAGGCCGCGGGTGGCGGTTCCGGGGGTGCCCGGTACCGCGAGGACAAGCGAAGGGGCGCCCTCGGGAGCCGCCAGGGGTTCGGGGCGGCGGTGCCGCCCTGGCTGGCGGGGTCGCGGCATTCGTACTGGCAGGCCGGACGCGGGCCCAGTGGGGGAGCTCATGGCGCCGCATGTTACTGGCTCAGCGGGTTCCCCCGTTCGGGGAGGGTGCAGGTGAGCGGTATCCGTCCGGTTTTGTCTGATGAGTTACGTACAGATCAGAAGTGATCAGCCGGTGGATAGCCGCCCCTTACGGACGTGACGGTGAGCAACGCCTCGTCACGCGGGAGCGAGAGCGACCCGGTGACCAGCTCGGACGCGATCCGCACCGACCCCAGCAGGGGGTCCCCGGCCGCGGGCACCCGCTCGGCGTGGGGCAGCAGCCGCGCCAACTCCTCGGCCAGCGGCACGACCAGGACGTCCCCCATCCCGAACAGGCCCCCGGTGAACGCCACGCGCGGCTCGCCCCCGGCCGGGCAGACGGCCGCCGCGGACGCCGCCATCTCCCGCGCCGCCGACCGCAGGATGCCGGCCGCCACCGGATCGTCCCCGGCGCACTCGGCGACCCGGGGCGCGAACGACGCGAGCACGGCGGGCCGGTCGGCACGCGGATAGAGCAGACCGGGCAGGCCAGGTACCGGTCCGAACTGCCGCTCCACGGCGGCCAGCAGCGCGGGCGAACCGCCCGCGCGGCCGTCGAAGGCGCGCAGCGCTGCCTCGAGCCCGGCCCGTCCGATCCAGGCGCCGCCCCCGCAGTCGCCGAGGAGATGGCCCCAGCCGTCCGCGCGCCGCCAGCCCGTGAGGTCGGTGCCCAGGGCGATCAGGCCGGTCCCGGCGGCGACCACCGCGCCCGGACGCGGGCCGAGGGCACCGGCGTAGGCGGTCACCGCGTCGGCGGCCAGGGCGAGGGTGCCGACCCCGAACTCCCGCTCCATCGCTGTCGGCAGCTCGGCGCGCAGCGCTTCCCCCAGGGTGGCGAGGCCGGTCGCCCCGAGCACGGCGGTCCCCAGGGCGGTGACGCCGCTCTCCTCGGCCGACGACCGCACCATGGGCACCAGTTGGGCCATGAGGTGCTCGGGGTCGATGCCACGTGGGCCGGTCCGCACCGGTTCGTCCGAGCGCCGTCGGGCCAGCACCCCGCGCGCCACCGTCCCGACCGCCACCCGCAGCCCCGACCCACCGGAGTCGACGGCGAGATAGCCGCCCGGATCGCCTGGACCCGCCGGGTCGGGACGTTCCCGGGCGGCCGGGGCGAGCGGGTCGGGACGTCCCGCGGGGCCGGTCACGGCAGGCGCCAGTCCACCGGCTGTCCGCCCTGGCCGACCAGCAGGTCGTTGGCCCGGCTGAAGGGGCGGGAGCCGAAGAAACCGCGGTCGGCGGACATCGGCGACGGGTGCGCCGACTCCACCGAGGGCAACTGCCCCAGCAGCGGCCGGAGATTGCGCGCGTCCCGGCCCCAGAGGATGGACACCAGCGGCTTCCCGCGACCGGCCAGGGCGCGTATCGCCTGCTCGGTGACGGCCTCCCAGCCCTTGTCGCGGTGGGCGCCCGGCTTGCGCGGGGCGGTGGTGAGCGCCCTGTTGAGCAGGAGCACGCCCTGCCGGGTCCACGGCGTCAGATCGCCGTTGGAGGGCTGCGGGAGGCCCAGGTCGGTGTTCAGCTCACGGTAGATGTTGAGGAGGCTGCCGGGCAGGGGGCGCACCTCGGGCGCCACCGAGAACGACAGGCCCACCGCGTGCCCGGGGGTCGGATAGGGGTCCTGACCGACGATCAGGACGCGTACCTCGTCGAAGGGTTGCTGGAACGCCCGCAGGACGTTCGCCCCGGCCGGGAGGTAGGTGCGTCCCGCGCCGATCTCCGCGCGCAGGAAGTCCCCCATCTCCGCGATCCGCCCCGCGACGGGTTCGAGGGCCTTCGCCCAGCCTGCTTCGACGATCTCGTGCAAAGGTCGTGGTGCCACGGGCGTCACCCTACTGCCGTGCACGGGGCGGCGATCACCCAGTGCTCGGGGCCGGAGGGGGAGGGCCGGGAGGTCGCGTTCATGAGCCCCTTTCGAAGGCGTGCGCGGGACGGGACGGGCGAGCGGAACGGCGGCGCCGTGCGGGTGAACGGGCCTGCGGACAGCGGGCGGAGCCCGGGGAAGGCCCCGGCCGCCCGGAGTCGTCCCTGCTCACCACCCAGTCTGCCCGCCCCCACTGACAGTGCCCCTCCGCAGGGGAGTCGTCGCAGGTCAGCGCGCGGAGGGTAGCTCAGCGGGGGCCGCGCCGCGAGCGGTTCGCACGGACCCGCTCGGCTCGTCCTCCGCCCGTGCCACCGTCGGATCACAGCCGCCGCCCTGAGCATTCGGTGGCGTCGGCCCGTATGGGATGTCGGTCGGGGGAGGTCGTGCGCGTGAGGAGGAAGCCTTCGATGGCGGTACGTGGTCCGAAGGTCCGGCTGTGGCGGTGGCGGCGCAACCCCCTCAAGCGCCGGTCCGACACCGTCGAGGCGTGGGTCCTGCTCGGCACCTGGCTGCTCACCGCCCTCGCCGGGGTGACGGCGGGGCTGGCGGCGGGCCGCTCCGTGGACGCGGGGCTGGCCCGCGAACGCGTCGAGTGGACGGCCGTGCGGGGCGTCCTCGCCGAGCGGGCGCCCGGCGGGACCGGCCGGGAGACCGCCGACTCCCGTGAGCAGGTGTGGGGCACCGTCCACTGGACCTCCCCGGACGGCGTCCGCGCCACCGGCCAGGTCAGGGTCGCCCCGGGCGCCGCGGCCGGAACCCCGGTCACCGTGTGGACGGACCCCGCGGGCCATCTGGTGTCGGAGCCCGCCACCCCCGCCGAGGCCCGGTTCAGGGCCGCAGCCGTCGGCGGTCTCGTGGGCCTGAGCGCGGCGGCCGTGCCGTTCGTCGCCGGTCGGCTGCTCTGCGTACGGCTCCGCCGCCACGGGCTCGACCGCTGGGACACCGAATGGGCCCGCTTCGACCCCCTGAGCGACCACAGCACGGGCTGAACGACCGGACCCGGGGGCCCGCCCAGGTGTCCGGGCCGTCTGCCCCGGGTGCGGGCCTCGCACGGTCGCGCCTTGCCCGCGGGCGTCACGCACCGGCCGGCACCCCGGCTTCCCGGCGGTACGGCTGAGCGGTCCCGCCCGGGAGACGCCCGGCTCTCCGAGCCGTCCCACCCGGGAGACGGCCTGGCCCTCCGAGCCGTCTCACCCGGGTGCGGGCACCATGCCGATGTACCGCGCCTGCCGGTGTCACCCACCAGCCAGCACCTCGGCAGCACCAACCGAGCGCACCCGCTCGGGAGACGCCCGGCCCTCCGAGCCGTCCCACCCGGGTGCGGGCTCATCGGGGGTCGTGCCGCGCGCGCCGGTGCCACGCACCGGCCAGCACACGGCACCCCGGCAGCACCAACTGAGCGCACCTGCCCGGGAGACCACCCAGCCCCCAACCCGCCTCACCCAGGGGCCGGCCCCACCCTTCCCGCCCCGCCCCCCGGCCTACCCACCCGCCAGTACCTCCCGGCACACCCGCAGCAGTCCCTCGTCCGCGAAGGCGCCGTGGCCCGCGTATCCGGCGGGGGAGGCGGTGTGGCGGCGTGGGGAGGCGAGTTCCGCGTGCAGCAGGTCGTGCAGGGGCTCGCTCGCCGGGCCGACGGCCGCCAGGCAGTCCGCGATCGGGCGCCGGGTGTGCGGGTTCTCCCGCCAGGACGCCCGCAGCACCGACACCGCCAGTGCCACGTCCCCGCCCGCCCCGGTCACACCGGACGCCCGTCCGCGCAGGCCCCCCGCGTCGTCGTCACCCCCCACGCGCCACAGCGCGCACGCGGCCGACATCCGCTCCCAGAGCTGGCTGGAGCGGGCCATGAGGCGGAGGTCGGGCAGGGCGGGGCGGGCGGCCGGGCCGATCCGGGCCAGCGCGTCGGCGGCGGCGCGCCGCTTCGGCGCGTCCTCGTTCGTCAACTCCCGCACCAGGACCGGCCGTACCGCGTCCGCGTCGCCCTCCAGGGACCACAGGGCATCCGCCGCGACACCCGCCCACTCGGTGCGCAGCAGGTTCCGCAGCACCGGTGCCGCGTCCAGCGCGGCGGGGCCGAACGCCCCCACCGTCCGCACCGCGGCCGCCACGAGCGCGTCGCGTGAGCGGACCCCCTCGGGCACCCCCAGCACCACCCGGAGCACCTCGGGCACCGCCCGCGCGTCCCCCAGCGCGCCGAGCGCCGACAGCAGCGGCAGGGCGCGCGGGTACGCCTCCGGGGAGTGCAGCGCCGTCCCGGCGAGCCGGTGGCGCAGCGCGGGCGCCAGCGGCACGGCGGCACGGCCGAGGTGGACGACGGCGTCCCCGAGGTCGTCCGGCACGACCGGTCCGGCCAGGACGAACGCCAGGACCGGCACCGCCCGCGGATCGCCGCTCCTGGCCAGGGCCTTGAGCGGCTCGCCGAGGGTCGGGGCGCCGCGCTCCCACTGCCGCACCCAGAGATCGGAGTGCGCGCCGACCAGCGCGTCCAGCTCGTCCGCCGCCGGGGCCGCGAGGTCGAACAGGTCGCTCAGCACCGACACCGCGGCCTCCCGTAACCGGCCCTTGCCCTGGGCCAGTTGGGCGCCGATCAGCGCCACGGGACGGTGGTAGTCACCGCGCCAGCCGTGCAGCAGCCCTGTCGACATCCACACCGCGTTGCACCGGTCGGTGGGGTCCGGGCTGGTCAACTGGCCCTCGAGGAGCGCGATCCGGTCCCGCACCCGGTCGCCGAGGCCGCTGTGCAGGGTGCGCAGCAGCTGCGAGCCCTCCTCGTCCGACGGCCGCAACCGCCGTATCCGGCCGACCAGGGTGTCCTTGGCGGGGCGTTCCGGCTCCTCGGAGCGGCACGGGCCGCGCTCGCGCGAGCGGTCCCTGAGCAGCCCGACGGCGGTGGCCACCAGGTCGGCCGGAAGCCGGTCGCTGGCGCACCCGGCGAGCTGGCCGAGCGCGGCGAGCCGCTGCCCGGGACCGTACGGAGGCGCGCTCAGCCCGGTCAGCAGCGTCACCGCGTGCCGGGCCTGACCCGGGTGGCGGTGGGCGAACAGGCCGAGGCTCTCGGTGAGGGCGACCAGCACCCGGTCGTCCCGCTCGACCGCGACCCGCTCGCGCAGCAGGTCCAGGACGCGCGCCGGTTCCTCCAGGAAGCGGACGAGCGCGCCGGGCGCCGCCCGCCGCACCCCCGGGTCCAGGTCGCCGGTCAGCCGGGCGAAGGCGGGCGCACCCGCGCGGACCGCCGTGCGCGCCATCAGGTACGTCTCGCGCACCGGCTCGGGGACCCGGTCGGTGTCGACCGCCGGGGCGCCCGCGCCGCCGTCACCGCCCTCCTCGCCGCCGATGCTGACCAGCAGCCCCAGCACCTCGTCCCGGTCGCGCACCTCCTCGCGCTCCACCAGCTCGAACAGGAACGGCAGGCAGGCCAGCGTGGAGTCGTAGACGTCCCCCTGGTGGTGCACGGCGCCGTACATCCCGTCGAGCGCCGCCTCCCGCTCGGCCGCGTCGGCGGAGGCGAGCCCCCACAGCAGCGCGGGCACGTCCCGCGCGCTGCCGTACGCATGACGCATCGAGGCCCAGTCGACCTCGTCGATCCCGGTGAACACGTTGTCCTCCCCGCACGAAGTGCCACTGATCGTGAGTCTGCACCACGGCACTGACAACCAAGCGGAATCGAGGAGTGACTGTGCGCGATCCGGACGCGCGCGGCAGCGCCCGGCGGGCGCCGGCTCAGGCGGTGCCGGGCAGCGCGCGCCCCAGGATCGCCGCGAGGTCGGCGCCGTTGGGCAGGGTCCCGAAGGCGTGGCCCCAGTCGCCCGCGAGCCGGGTCGCGCAGAACGCGTCGGCGACGGCGGGCGGCGCGTGCCGCACCAGCAGGGACGCCTGGAGGACCAGCGCGATCCGCTCGACCAGCCGCCTGGCACCGGCCTCCGAACCGGTGGTGAGCTGGTCCCGCAGGCCGCGCACCGCGCCGTCCAGCCGGGCGTCCGCCCCCGTGGCCAGGGCGAGTTCGCCGAACAGGGCCTCCGCGGTGCCCGGATCGCGCCGCAACGCCCGCAGCACGTCCAGGGCGTTGACGTTGCCCGAGCCCTCCCAGATCGACAGCAGCGGCGCCTCCCGGTAGTGCCGGGGCATCCCGGACTCCTCCACGTAACCGTTGCCGCCCAGGCACTCCAGGGCCTCCGCCGTGAACGCCGGACCCCGTTTGGTCACCCAGTACTTGCCGACGGCGGTCGCGATCCGCCGGAACGCCGCCTCGCGCGCGTCCCCGCGCACCGCGCGGTCGGCGGCGCCCGCCAGCCGCAGGGTGAGCGTCGTGGCGGCCTCCGACTCCAGCGCGAGATCGGCCAGAACGTTGCGCATCAGCGGCTGTTCGGACAGCCGGGCACCGAACGCCCGGCGGTGCGCGGCGTGGTGGCCGGCCTCGACGAGCGACGCCCGCATCAGGGTCGCCGACGCCATCACGCAGTCCAGGCGGGTGCAGTTGACCATCTCGATGATCGTCTTCACCCCGCGCCCCTCGGGTCCCACCAGCCAGGCCACCGTGCCGTCGAACTCCGGCTCGGCGGACGCGTTGGAGCGGTTGCCGAGCTTGTCCTTGAGCCGCTGGACGCGGAACGTGTTGCGGGTGCCGTCCGGCAGCACGCGCGGCACCAGGAAGCAGGACAGGCCGTCCGGCGCCTGCGCGAGGACCAGGAACAGGTCGCACATGGGCGCCGACGTGAACCACTTGTGCCCGCGCAGCGTGTACACGCCCGGTTCGCCGGTCGGGGTCGCGGCCGTGGTGTTGGTGCGGACGTCCGAACCGCCCTGCTTCTCGGTCATCCCCATGCCCGCGAGCAGCCCGCGCTTGCCCGTCGGCACGGCGAGGCCGGGCTCGTACACCCGGCTGGTCAGCAGGGGTTCGTAGACGGCGGCGAGATCGGGCTGCGCGCGCAGCGCGGGGACGGCGGCGTACGTCATCGACGTCGGACAGCCGTGCCCGGCCTCGGCGTGCCCCCACACCAACCCGCCCGCCGTGCGCGCCACATGGGCGCCGGGCCGGTCGTCGGCCCAGGGCGCCCCGGCGAGGCCCGCGCCGACCGCGACCTCCATCAGCCGGTGCCAGGCCGGGTGGAAGTCGACCTCGTCGACGCGGTGGCCGTACCGGTCGTGACTGCGCAGCACCGGCGGGTGCGCGTTGGCCAGCTCGCCCCACTCCCGCGCCTCGGCGCCGCCCGCCCGCACCCCCAGCGCGCGTACCTCGTCCTCGGCCCATCCGGCGCCCTCCCGGCGCAGCCCCTCCAGCAGGGCCGTGTCCTCGGAGGCGTCGTAGGGCGTCAGCGGCGGCGGCTGGTTGGTGACGTCATGGGTGGTGGACGGCGACCGGAGCCGCGCGGGTGCTGAGGTCTGGGCTGCCATCCCTCCATGTTGCATCCATTCTGCGACTGTCGCAATGATGCAACATGAACGGCGCACGTAAGGTACCCACCATGTCGACCGACGCCACCGGGCAGCCTCACGGCGCGGACCTGCGCCCGCTGTCCGCGCGCTCGGTCGTGCTCAGCCTGCTCCTCGGCACCCATCCGCCGGAGCTGCCCGTCCGCGACCTGGTCCGCGCGGTCTCGGCGTTCGGCGTCGGCGGCTCCACGCTCCGGGCCGCGCTCAGCCGCATGGCCGCCGCGGGCGACCTGGTGCGCACCGACGCGGTCTACCGGCTCAGCGACCGGCTGCTCGACCGCCAGCGCCGCCAGGACGAGGCGCTGCGCCCCGGCACGCGCGCGTGGGACGGCGACTGGGAGATGGTGGTGATCACCGCCACCGGCCGCGAGCCCGCCGAACGTGCCGAACTGCGCGCCCGGCTGACCGGACTGCGCCTGGCTGAACTGCGCGAGGGCGTGTGGCTGCGCCCCGCCAACCTGACCCGCCCGCTGCCCGCCGACCTCACGCGCGTGGCCCAGCTCTGCGCCGCCCGGCCCGACGGCTCCCCGTCCCTGCTCGCCGCCCGGCTCTGGCCGCTGGACGCCTGGTCGGCCACCGCCCGCGACCTGCTGGCCGGGGCCGCCGAGGCCCGGCTGCCCGCCGACCGGCTCACCCTCTTCGCCACGGCCGTGCGCCATCTGCTCGCCGACCCCGTGCTGCCGCCCGCGCTCCTGCCCGCCGACTGGCCCGGCGCCCGACTGCGCGCCGCGTACACGCGCTACCGGGGCGAGATCGCGCTCTCGATCGGCGCCTGAGACGCCCCTCCCGTAGCGGACACGGGCACGGGTACAGACATGGACACGGGCACAGACGCGGACATGGACGCGGGCACGGACACAGGCACGGCACGGGCGCGGACACGGCGGCGGCCGTACGGAGCGCCGTGCAGGAGGCGCTCCGTACGGCCGGGTTCACCGTGGGGGGTCCGCTGGTCCGTGCCGCCTACTTGTACGTGATGTCCGACGCCGCGTACTTGCAGTACGTCGAGTCGGGTCCGGTGCCGTTCGTGGTCGGCTCCGCGCCCGTGCTGTTCCCGATGTACTTCTGGCAGGGGATCATCTTCTTGCTGGTGTCGCCGACCACGGTGATGTTCTTCAGGGTCGCGCTGTCGCCGTAGTTGGTGTTGATGCCGACGATGCGGCTGCCCTTGTAGGTCGCCTCGATGGTGTTGAGGTTGATCGTGCGCTTGTACTGCGTCTTGCAGTTGCCGCAGGAGCGCACGAAGGCGCCGAAGGTCTGCGCCGCGAAGTTCGAGACGTTCAGCGTGCCCGCGCCGTTGAACTGGAAGACCTTGTCGCTGGCCTCCTTCGCGCCGCCGCCCGAGACGGTGTAGACGTTCGACGACGAGGAGCCGAGGAAGGTCGCCGCGTCCTCGCCGACGTCCTCCCACCACACGTTCTGGAGCGTGCAGCTGCCCAGGCAGTGGATGCCGTCGGCGGCGGGCGAGCCGATGATGACGTTCTTCAGGGTGGTGCCCGCGGCGAGTTCCAGGATCGGCCCCTGGTCCTCGTCCTGGCTGCCGGTGCCCAGGTCGCCGCTGCCGTACAGGCGCAGCATGCCGTAGTCCTTGGTGCCGGAGACCTTGATGGTGGCGGTGACCGCCTGGCTGCCGCTGGCGGACGGCCAGGTCGCGGCGCTCGCCGGGGTCAGCGCTCCACTGGCCATGATCATGCCAACTGTGAGGCCGGTGGCGGCCAGTCCCGCGCCGAGCGTGCGCGCTCGCCCGCGCCGTGGTGCCGGTGACGTCATGTCCCGATGCCTTCCAGGTGGGGGAGGGGTCAGAGCTTCCCGGAGCCCGCGCCGGACGTCACCGACGCGACGACCGAGGAGGCGGGTTCGGCGGTGTACGTGTACGGGGGCTTGGTGAACGTCCCGGTCCGGGAGATCTCGGTCGAGGCGCCGCCGAGGTCGTTGCCGGAGAGGTTCGCGTAGCCGTCCACGTCGCTGTCGCGGCTGGTGGTGACGGCGACCGTCGTCGAGCGGAAGACGTTGTTCTCGACGAACATCTGGGCGCCCATCCGCGAGTGGACGGCCGTGGCGGCGCCGACGACGTAGTTGTCGTAGAAGTGCCCGGTGCCGAACCGCAGGCTGGGGATGCGGGAGTTGACGTTGTTGAAGTAGTTGTGGTGGTACGTGACCCGCAGGTGCCCGGTGTCCTCGCTCGCGTTGTTGTCGCTGTGGCCGACGAGGGAGCCCTTGAAGTGGTCCTTGAAGGTGTTCCAGGAGACCGTCACGTAGTCCGAGGCGTGCGTGATGTCCAGCAGCCCGTCGTAGTAGTCCTTGTCGTGGTCGCGGTCGGCCGAGAAGGAGTTGTGGTCGATCCAGACCTTGGTGGACTCCTGGACGGTGATCCCGTCGGAGGGCGCCACCGGTTTGCTGATGTTCAGGTTGCGGACGACGACGTTCGTCACCTTCTTGAGCCGCAGTCCGCCGCCGGTGAACCCGGAGGACGAACCGACGCCCAGGACCGTGGTGTTGGAGCCGACGTCGACCTGGCCGCTCAGCGAGATCAGGCCGCTGACCTTGACCACCTTGGCGGTGCTGCCCGTGACCGCCGACTTGAAGGCGTCCAGCGTCGAGACCGTTACGGCCGTCGCGCTGCCGCCTCCGGTGGTCCCGGCGCCGAACCCGACGGGTGAGGTGTCGGCCGCTCCGGCGGACTGGGGGAGGGCGACCGCGGCGACGGCCGCGAGCGCCACCGCGGTGGCTGCCAGGGTGACTCTTCGCGTCTGTGCACGTGGGGGGCGAGTGCGCATGCGGGTGCGTCCCTTCGGGAATCGTTCAGTCGCGTATCTGAAGTTTGTGCAACCTGCAGAACGTTGTGTGCGGGCAGGGTGATCGCGCGGCCCGAAATGCGGCTCAGGGGGGTTCCGACGGTCACACTGCTGAACGGAACGTAGAGGGCAAGCGCTTTCTAGTCAACGCCTCGCGCAGTCCACATCCGGCCACTCCGAGGGGTGGCGGGTGTTGGTGGGAGGTGGCCGATCCAGGGACGTGGGAGCGCTTCCATGGTGAACGTGTCCATGCCACCATGCGGCGACCGGGCGCGCCCGCCTCGCGTCATGGGAGCGCTCCCACCAACTGACCTCGCCGAAAGGGGCAAGGATGTGACCCCCCGCACCCGCGTACACCCGCCACGGCGTACACCGCTCGTGGCCCTCCTCGCCGTCCTGCTGCCGTTCCTCATGGCCGGGGCTGCTTGCCGCGCCCCCGGCCACCGCCCAC
>NZ_FMCI01000163.1 GCF_900091845.1 Streptomyces sp. SolWspMP-5a-2 | reverse complement strand
CACGTCGGGGCGGCGCAGGGCGCGGGAGACGGCGCCGATGTCGCGCAGCAGGTCGGTGGTGTCGTGGCCGGGGCCGCCGTCGTCGGCGGGCGCGCGGTGCCGGACCGCGACGGCGTCCTGGATGGCGAGCGCGGCGGCGGCCGCCTTGGCCCGCTCGGGCTCCAGGCCGAGGGAGAGGGCGGCCCGGTAGGACCGGCCGCGCCGCTCCTCGTCGATGTGCCGGGCCAGCGGCAGCAGCACGTCGCGGATGAACGTCTCCCGGCGGATCAGCCGCAGTTCGGGCGTGGCCCGCAGCACCACGGGCATACCGCCGCCGTTGACCGACCTCATCAGCAGGTACAGGGGCCGCAGTTCGCGGTGGGCGAGCCTCACCCGCCAGCGGTCGTGCAGGTACTGGCCCGCGTGCGGCAGGATGAAGCCGACGGCGATCAGGATGGCGGACAGGCAGGCGACCGGCGGGGCCACCCCGGTGGAGAGCCAGTCGAGGTCCGCGCCGGTCCAACGGGCCGTCACCGCCGTGAGTTTGACGGCGTCGAAGACCACCTGCACGACATAGCCGACGCCGAGGAACTTCAGCCCCCAGCGCAGCCACGCGTCGAGCCCGTCGGTGCGCACCCAGTTCCAGATCAGCCAGGAGGTGATCAGGGTGGCCACCGTGTGCGCGAGCAGGTACAGCAGGATCATCTCGCGCAGGTACGGGGTGGTGGCGTAGTAGGTGTCGAGGTCCCGCAGCCGCTCGACGTGCCCGTCCGCGAGGGCGAACAGCACCCACAGCGAGACGATCACCCCGGAGTAGGTCACGATCACCCGGCGCATCGCGCGGGCGGTGGCGTCCGAGCGGTCGGAGAGCCCGTTGCGCCAGGCGATGATCAGCAGCAGGCAGGAGCCGCAGTACGCCATCAGCAGCGAATACACCCAGGGCGCCGCGATGTTGGGGATCCCGGTGATCCGGTTGACCCAGGCGATGGTGGACGGCGCGACGAAGACGAAGACCGCGCAGGCGAGCAGCAGCAGCCCGCCCACCGCGCGCAGCATCGGATCCCCCCAGAGGCGGATGATCGACGGCAGCTTGATGGCCAGGGCGGCGGTCAGCACCCCGGCCGGGATCCACCAGAACGACGGGTAGAACTCGTTGACGAACCCGGCGGGGCTGAAGGCGAGCCGGGCGGCGAGGACGGTCACCGCTCCAGGCCCCCGCGGCCCCGGTAGCCGAGCGACCGCTGGAGCGGGTCGAGGGGCGGCCCGCCCGGACGGCCGAGCAGCGGGCGGACGGCGGCGGCGAGCCGGTGCCCGAACGCGTCGGCCTCGGCCTCGTCGCGGGCCCGGGAGCCGTCGCGCGCGGCCATCCCCAGCGCTCCCCGGGGCCAGTCGGCGAGGGCGTGCGCGACCGGCGCGGTCACGTGGCGGTGCCGGTGCCCGGCGTGCAGATGCCACAACTCGTGGCCCAGGATGACCAGTTGCTGCACCTCCTCGGCCCGTTCCTCGACGATGACGAGGTCGAAGTCGGGCAGCTCGACCCAGAGCCCGGTGACCTCCAGCTCGTCCGGGAACCGCTCGAAGCGCAGCCGTACCGGGCGCCCGCCGCGCAGCGCGGCCATCTCCGCGCACAGCGTCCGGGCCACCTCGGGCACCCCGCCGAGCGGCTGGGGCGCGTCCCGTACGGCGGCGCGCAGCCGGGAGACCAGGGCGCGGGTGCCGACGGCGCGGCCCGCGCGCGCCGGGGGCCGCAGCCGGCGGGCCAGGCCGGTGACGATCCGGACCGCCGCGCTCCGCGCGCCCGCGCTCTCCATCGTCGCCCCTCTCGCCGCCGCACACCGGCGTGTTCGAGCCTACGCGGCCGGTCGGACCCACGTCATGTCATCTTCATGTCATTCGCACGACCCGCACGACCGCCGTCCGCGTCCGGACCCGCCTCGCGCCTGCCCGCCGGTCGCGGTCCGCGCCCGGTCCGGCCCATTGACGGGAAAGCGCTTCCTCTCTACGGTCCCGTTCGAGCACACGAGCGCGATACGAGATTCCGAACAGGGCGTCGCAGGGCTCCCGTTCCCGAGAGGTGACCATGAGCAAGAGCACCGCCCGCTTCACCCTCGACCCCGCCTTCACCGTGGGCGAGGTCGACCCGCGGATCTTCGGGTCGTTCGTCGAGCACCTCGGACGCTGCGTCTACACCGGCGTCTTCGAGCCGGGCCACCCCGCCGCCGACGCCGCGGGCCTGCGCACCGACGTCCTCGACCTGGTGCGCGAACTGGGTGTCACCGCCGTGCGCTACCCGGGCGGCAACTTCGTCTCCGGCTACCGGTGGGAGGACTCGGTCGGGCCGGTCGAGGACCGCCCCCGCCGCCTCGACCTCGCCTGGCACTCCACCGAGACCAACCGCTTCGGCCTCGCCGAGTTCATCGCGTTCCTGCGCGCGATCGGTCCGCAGGCCGAGCCGATGATGGCCGTCAACCTCGGCACCCGGGGCGTCGCCGAGGCCCTCGAACTCCAGGAGTACGCCAACCACCCGTCGGGCAGCGCCCTCGCCGACCTGCGCGCCGCCCACGGCGACAAGGAGCCGTACGGCATCCGGATGTGGTGCCTGGGCAACGAGATGGACGGCCCCTGGCAGACCGGTCACAAGACCGCCCGCGAGTACGGCAGGCTCGCCGCGGAGACGGCCCGCGCGATGCGCCAGCTCGACCCGGGCGTCGAACTCGTCGCCTGCGGCTCCTCCAGCCAGTCCATGCCGACCTTCGCGAGCTGGGAGGCGACCGTCCTGGAGGAGACCTACGACCTGGTCGACCTCATCTCCCTGCACGCGTACTACGAGCCCCAGGACGGCGACCTCGACTCCTTCCTGGCCTCCGCGGTCGACATGGAGTCCTTCATCGACAACGTCGTCGCCACCTGCGACCACGTCGGCGCCCGGCTGAAGTCGAAGAAGAAGATCAAGCTCTCCTTCGACGAGTGGAACGTCTGGTACACCTCCCGCTGGGAGGCGCACGCCGAGGCCCACGACCCGGCCGACTGGCCGCAGGCGCCCCGGCTCCTGGAGGACGACTACAGCGTCCTGGACGCCGTCGTCTTCGGCTCGCTGCTGATCGCCCTGCTGCGGCACGCGGACCGGGTCGCCGTCGCCTGCCTCGCCCAGCTCGTCAACGTGATCGCGCCGATCATGACCGAACCGGGCGGCCCGGCCTGGCGCCAGACCACGTTCTTCCCGTTCGCGCAGGCCTCCCGGCACGGCCGCGGCCAGGTCCTCGACGTCCGCGTCGACTCACCGACCCACGACACCCGCAGGTTCGGCGAGACGGACCTGCTGCACGCCACCGCCGTGCGCGCCGACGACGGCACGGTCACCGTCTTCGCCGTCAACCGCTCCCGGACCGCGCCCCTCCCGCTGGAGGTCGCCCTCACCGGCCTCGGGACGACGGCGGTCGTCGAGCACAGCGTCCTCGCCGACGCCGACCCGGACGCCCGCAACACCCTCCGGGAGCCGGACCGGGTCGTCCCGCACCCGGCCGAGGGCACCTCCCTCACGGACGGTGTCCTGCGCGCCGTCCTCGAACCGCTGTCCTGGAACGTGATCCGGCTCGCCTGACCGGCCCGGCGGTGGTCAGGGGCCGGGGGAGGGGACCGGCGCGACCGGGACCCCTCCGGCCGCCGCGCCCAGCAGGGTCAGCGCGACCCGGGCCGGTCCCGACTCCGTCGTCCCGTCCGAGAGCACCGCCAGGGCCAGCGTGTTGGTGCCCCGGGTGCGCAGGATGCCGTTCGGCAGCACGAACGTGTGCTGCGGTCCGACGTCGTTGATGTACTGGCCCATGTTCCAGCCGTTCAGGAAGATCTGGACGCGGTAGGCGCGCTCCGGGTCGTCGTCCAGGACGAGGCCGACCGAGGCGTCGGTGGCGGCGTCCACGGCCAGCGTGAACGTCGTGCGGTACCAGGTCACGCCCTGGCCCCGGTCCGCGCGCGGCAGTTCGGCCCGCTGCCACCCGCCGTCGTCGAACCCCGGCAGGTGCCAGCCCGCCCGCTCCCCGTGCAGCCCGCCGGTGTTCTGCGGTCCGCGCACCGGGTCGGCCGCCGGTTCCCCCTGGAGCCGCCAGCTCACCTCGGGCCCGGCCCCGTCGAAGGTGACGGCGGTCAGTCCGCGGGCCGCCTTGTGGGTGTCGAGCGCCTTCCCGTCCTGGTCGTGCTGCATCCGCCGGACCAGCACGGAGAGCACCCGGGGCGCCCCCGCCCGGTCCGCGTCGGGCACCGGGAACTCGGCCGTCGCCGTCCATGTGCCCTGCCGGATCGTGCTGTTGCCGGGCACCGGCATCCGGTGCGTGCCCAGCGGGCGGCCGTCGAGCCAGGCCATCAGCAGGCCCTGGGTGCCGGTGCTGTAGGCGAGGGACACCGACCGCGCGTCCGTGTCGCCGGTGAGGCGGGCCCGGTACCAGACGTCGCCGTAGTGGAAGCCGTAGTCGTCGGCGAAGAGCACCGGCTGCCCGGCCGGGACCGGGGTGGTGCTGTGCGACGCCGTCAGGTCGGCGCGGCGCCAGCCCGAGTCGTCGTGGCCGGGTTCGGCCTCCGGGTTCCCGGACCTGCGGCGCCAGCCGCCGAGCGCGGGCAGCCGCACCGGCGCGGGCCCCGGCAGCTCCCGCGCGGCACGCAGACTGCCGGACGCGGTCCGCTCCGCCGCCACCCGGGCGCCGTTCCACTCCAGTTCCTCGACCCCGCGCGGCGCCCACACCTCAAGACCCGCGGGCGTCACGGTGTCCCCGGTGAACCGGGCGGTGGTGCCCTCCAGGGTCACCGAGCGCACCAGGTGCGGCCCGTGGGCCAGGACCGTGCCGGAGGGGGTGTCGCGCGGCCACAGCCGCAGGGACGTCTCGTCGTCGGCGAGCAGCAGGAGCAGCGGGGTGGCCACCCCGTCCCCGGAGACCGCCACCCGGGTCAGCCCGCCGAGCCGCGCCTCGACCGTCAACAGGCCGTCCGCCCAGCGGTGTTCGGCGCTCCCGTCGAGCACGGTGACGGTGGGCCGCTCCGCGCACTCCAGCGCCGTCACCGTCGGCTCGTCGCGCCGCCCGGTCAGCACCACGATCTCCCGGCGGGCCGCCGTCAGGGCCAGCATGGGCTGGGCGGTGGAGTACCGCATCCGGCGCCGCCCCAGCCGCAGGCCGGACGCCAGCAGCCGGGCGTCCCGGGCCGGGACCGTCACCGGCAGGTCGGCGCCGTCGACCGGGAGCGTCGAGGTGACCGGCGCGGCCGAGTCGTTGCGCAGCACGTGGACGTGGGCGCCGGTCTCCGGGTTGGTGAGGTGGTACACCTTCAGCCCGGCCGCCGTGACGTCCTCGGCCCGCTCCAGCACCGCGAAGTCCGGTACGCGCTGCAGGAGATGGCCGAGCTGGTGCATCGGGACCAGCTTGGCGGTGGCGTTGCGCCCCTCGTCGAAGGCCGCCCCGTAGTCGTACGAGGTGTAGACGACCGGCGCGGGCAGCCAGCCCCACGAGGTGCCGCCGAAGGTCATGTAGACGTTGTGCAGGGTGATGCCGTTGGCGAGGTTGGTGAGGTAGAAGCGGCGCTCGTAGGCGGCGTCACGGGTGCGCCGGGACTCCGCGTACCCCTTCTTCTTGAACCAGACCCCGCCCCACGGGTCGAACCAGCCGCCGCCGAACTCCGGTACGAAACCTGGGGTGTCGGGGCTGGCGCTGGCGCCCCCGGTGACCCCGCCGGGGCCGAACCGGCCCCAGTCCGGCGGGTCCTGGGACGGCGACGGATAGCCGTCGAAGCCGTACAGCCAACGCCCCTTCTCCCCACCGGTGTCGAAGGAGCCCGGCAGCCAGTAGCCGTTCCTGCCCTTGTCGTTGTGGAACAGCGGCACGTCGATGCCGTCGGCGCGCACCTTGCGGTACAGGTGGGACATGTAGGCGGGGCCGGTCGGCTCGGCGACGAACGCGTCGTACTCGTTCTCGATCTGGTAGAGCAGCACCGTCCCGGTGCCCCGCGTGTACTGGTGCCCGGCGACGATCTCGTTCACCCGGGTGAGCCACTCGTCGGCGTGCGCGAGGTAGGTGGGGTCGGCGGTGCGGGCGGTGCCCTTCGTGGCGGTGAGCCAGCCGGGGAAGCCGCCCGCGTCGATCTCGGCGTTGATGTAGGGGCCGGGGCGCAGCAGCACGTACAGGCCGGTCTCGGCGGCGGTGCGCAGGAAGAGGTCGAGGTCGCGGATGCCGGTGAAGTCGTAGCGGCCCGGCGCGGGGGAGTGGTAGTTCCAGGACACGTAGATGCTGACGGCGTTGTAGCCGTGGGCGCGCATCTTCTCCAGGACGTCCCGCCACAGCGACGGGCTGGGCAGCCGGAACGGGTGCAGCTCGCCGGACCACAGCACCAGTCTGCGGCCGTCGACGAGCAGGGAGTGGCGGTCGAAGCCGACCGTGTGCCGCCGCCGGTCGGCGCGCGGCGGCCCGGCGGGCGGTGCGGGGGCGGCCCAGGCGCAGGCGCCGTCCGCGCTGCCGCCCAGGGCGAGTCCGAGCACCGCGGTTCCGGCGAGTGCGCTGAAGTGTCGTCTGCTGAGCCCCACGGGGGCCTCCCGTCGTGCGGTCCGTCGGCGGGCGCGTGCGGGGTCATTCTGTACAGGCGGACGCCGCACAATGAGCGTATGAGGATCTCGGCACGGGCGGATTACGCGGTACGGGCGGTTCTGGAGCTTGCCGTACGGCAGGACGGCGCTCCGGTGAAGGCGGAGGCGATCGCCGCCGAGCAGGGCATCCCGCACAAGTTCCTGGAGGGCATCCTCGGCGACCTGCGGCGGGCCGGGGTCGTCGACAGCAGGCGCGGCGGGGGCGGCGGCTACCGGCTGGCGCGCGAGGCGGAGCGGATCACCGTCGCGGACGTCATACGCGCCGTCGACGGCCCGATCGTCTCGGTCCGCGGCGAACGCCCCACCGGCCTCGAGTACACCGGCTCGGCGCGGCCGCTGCTGCCGCTGTGGATCGCGCTGCGCGCCAATGTGCGCCGGATCCTGGAGGGGGTCACGGTCGCCGACATCGCGGCGGACGCGCTGCCCGCCCCGGTCCGCGCCCTGGCGGCGGAACCGGCGGCCTGGGAGAACCCCTGACCGGCCGGGCCCCGCCCCCCCGGAGGCTGTGAGCGATCCTCATGGTCGTCTCAGGCCGCCCTCAGTTTCGCGTCCTACCGTCCCCTCCCATGCGTACGCTGATCCTGCTCGCCCTCGCGGGCCTCGGGGCCCAGTTGGTCGACGGCAGCCTCGGCATGGCCTACGGCGTGACCTCCACGACCCTGCTGCTGGCCCTGGGCACCGGGCCCGCCGCGGCCTCCGCCACCGTCCATCTCGCCGAGATCGGCACCACCCTGATGTCCGGCGCCTCGCACTGGCGGTTCGGGAACGTCGACTGGAAGGTCGTGGTCCGGTTCGGGGTGCCCGGCGCGGTCGGCTCGTTCCTGGGCGCGACGGTGCTCTCCCGGCTGTCGACCGAGGTCGCCGAACCGGTGATGTCCCTGATCCTGCTGGGGCTCGGCGTG
The DNA here is from genome assembly GCF_900091845.1 of Streptomyces sp. SolWspMP-5a-2. Taxonomy (GTDB): domain Bacteria; phylum Actinomycetota; class Actinomycetes; order Streptomycetales; family Streptomycetaceae; genus Streptomyces; species Streptomyces doudnae. The sequence goes on along the minus strand of NZ_FMCI01000163.1, from coordinate 4,803 downwards.
TACGTGATGTCCCGGTTCACCTTCAAGGGGCTGCCCGCCGACCGGCTCGGGAAGCCGCTCGGCCGGCGGTTCCTGACCCCGCTCGGGCTGGTCGCCGGGTTCCTCGACGCCACCGGCGGAGGCGGCTGGGGGCCGGTCGGCACGCCCGCGCTGCTGGCCAGCGGGCGCCTGGAGCCGCGCAAGGTGATCGGCTCCGTCGACACCAGCGAGTTCCTGGTGGCCGTCGCCGCCAGCCTCGGCTTCCTCTTCTCGCTCGGCTCGCAGGGGCTGAGCTGGACCTGGGTCGCGGCCTTCCTGGCCGGCGGTCTGGTCGCCGCGCCGGTCGCCGCCTGGCTGGTCCGGCTGGTGCCGCCGCGGGTGCTGGGCTCGGCGGTCGGCGGGATCATCGTCGTCACCAACGTCCGCACGCTGCTCACCAGCGACCGGCTGGGGGCCCCGGACGGGCTCGCCGTGCCGGTGTACGCGCTGCTGCTGCTGGTGTGGGCCGCCGCCCTCGGGCACTCCGTGCGCGCCCATCTCAGGGAGCGGGCGGCCGGGGCGGAGCGGGAGCCGGTCGCCGTCTGAGCCGCCGGGCGGACCGGTCGCCCGGCCGGGTGCGCCGCCCGGCCGTCCTCCTCCGGCCGGGCGGCGGTCGTGGCGGGCCGGGTCAGCCCTGGTCGACGCCGAGGGTGAGCGTGCCCGTGTACCCGGCCGAGGTCGTGCTCCCCAGCGCGGTCAGGGTGAGCAGCCCGGATTTGGCGCCCCCGCCGTCGTAGATGGAGTCCTGGGCGAGGGTGGTGCGCGGGACGGTGTTGGCCGGGTACGGCGAGACGGCGGCGACCTTCGCGGTGATCGTCTCGTCGAAGAAGAGCTGCCCGGTGTGGAGTTCGCGGCCGCCGGTGAAGTGGCCGTCGGCGGTGACGGTGACGCCGGTGTGCACCTTGACGTGGATGTGCACGCAGCGCCCGCGGTACCAGCCGGGGTAGACCGAGGTGAGGCTCGCGGCGCCGGAGGAGCTGGTCAGGACGGCGCCGCGCAGGAAGGTGCCGTCGTCCGGCTCGCTGTGGCCGTTGCTGCCGACGAACCCGGAGTACTCGCCGAGGGCGTCGCAGTGCCAGATCTCCACCAGGGCGCCGGAGAGCGGCGCACAGGTGGCGTCGTCGACGACGGTGAGGTTCAGCTTCAGCGGGATGCCCGTCTTGCCCTCGGTGACGTCGGCGCGGACGTACTGCCCGGCCAGGTAGTAGGGGCCTTCGGTCATCTCCTTCGTGAGGGTGCAGACGGCCGCGGCGGCCACCGGGGTGGCGTCGGCGGGGTCCGCGGCGGGGGCGTGGGGCGCGGCGGCGGTGACGGCGAGCGCGGCGGCCGTGGCGCCGGTCGCGATCAGCACGGTGCGGCGCCCGACCGGGGTGGGGGTTGCTTCCGACGTATCTGTCATGGACACGGCACCGTAGGAAGGGATGCTGTCGGCGGGCTGTCAGTTGGGCAAAGTGACGAAGCGTCAAGTTCCTTGCAGGACAGTCACCCCTGGAGGCGAATAGTGACGATCTGGTGAAGTTCCGCGGCGATCAGGCTGATATGAAACCACTTGGCCGAAATCGCAACATCGGGGGCGGGCATGGGGAAACGATTCGACGACGCCTCGGCGCAGGTCGGAGTGGCGATCGTCGGGGCCGGACCGGCCGGGCTCGTCCTGGGCAACCTGCTGCTCGACCGGGGCGTCGACTGCGTCGTCCTCGAACGGCGCGAACGCGCGGCGGTGGTCGGCCGCGCCCGCGCCGGGTTCCTCGCCCCGGGCGCCGTCGAGACGCTCACCCGCAACGGCCTCGGCGACGGCCTGCTGGAGCGCGGCCGCACCCACCGCACCTGCCGGTTCCGCGGCGAGCACGGCGAGTTCACGCTGGACTACTCCCGGGCAGGACGGCGCGAGGCGCACACCGTCTACCCGCAGCAGGACCTCGTGCGGGACCTGCTGAGCGCGTTCGTGGAGCGCGGCGGCGACATCCGGTTCGCCGCGCCGGTCCGCGAGGTCACCCGCGGGACGGTCCGCCTCCACGACGGCGGCGAGGTGCGCGCCCGGTACGTCGCGGGCTGCGACGGACACCGCGGCGTCACCCGGGCCGCCCTCACCGCGCGCGGCACCCGCACCGCCCGCTGGGACCACGGCGTGACCTGGCTCGCCGTGCTCGCCGCCGCCGGACCCAGCATGCCCGCCGTCGGATACGCCCTGCACGAACGGGGCTTCGCCGGGCACATGGCCCGCACCGACACCGTCACCCGCTACTACCTCCAGGTCCCGCGCGGCACCGACCCCGCCGACTGGAGCGACGACCGGATCTGGACCGAACTCGCCACCCGGATGCGGACCGCCGAGCACGGCCCGCTGCGCACCGGCGCCGTCCTGGAGCGCGCCGCCGTCGACCTGCGCTGCGACGTCCTGGAGCGCCCGGGAGCCGACCGGCTGTGGCTCGCGGGCGACGCCGCCGGACTCATCAGCCCCTCGGCCGCCAAGGGCGCCAACCTCGCCGTCGTCCAGGCCGCCACCCTCGCCCCCGCGCTCGCGGCGGCCCTCGCCCACGGCGACTCCAAGGGCCTCGACCGGTACGCCGACGACTGTCTGCCCCGGGTCTGGCGGGCCCACGAGTTCTCGCACTGGATGAGCGGCCTGCTGCACGGCCCGGTGGGCCACACCCCCGAGGCCCGCTACGGGCGCGCCCTCCAGTACGCGCGCCTGGAGAGCCTGCGCACCTCCCGCGCCCACCAGGACCACTTCGCCGAGAGCTACACCGGCATCTGACCCGCCGCCCCCCCCGCCGCCCGCCGCCTCGCCCCCCCGCGTACCTCCTGCCCCCCCCCCGCGCATCTCCTGCCCCCCGCGTGTCCCGTGCGTCCCGCACCCCGCACCCCGCACGCCCCGCGTCCCTCGCACCTCCCGTTCCGCCCCCGCCTCCCCACCGACACCGGGAACCCCATGAACCTCCCCGTCGCACCAACCCGGCTGCCGGCCGCCGACCTGGACCGCGTCCTGCGCGCCGCCTCCGTCGCCGCCGCCCAGGACACCGACACCGCCCTGGCCGACCTGCTGCCCGACCTGACCGGCGCCGAACGCGCCGACATCGCCCGCCATCTGGTCTTCGACCACACCGCCGTCCTCGTCTTCCCCGACTCCCTCGAAGGACTGGGCGAGGAACTGCGCCGCCGCGGGCTGCGGCCCGGCCCGATCACCCCCAGCGTCGTCGTCCGCGACCGGCTCGCCCGCCGCTACGGCGCCCTCGTCCGGGACGTCCCGGTCGGCATCACGCACATCGCGGCGGGCGACCGGAGTGTCGAGGTGTTCGCGCTGCCCGTGCCGCCCGGCTCCCCGCTCCAGGCCGTCGCCGCCGACGAACGGGCCGCCGAGCACGAGGCGCACCACGCCTTCGCCACCACCGCCCCCGGCACCGTCGTCACCGCGGGACTGCGCGCCCTGCTCCAGGAGCGCGGCGGCGCCGTCCCCGACGGCGGCGGCCACAACAGCCACGAGAACGTCACCGTCCTGTACTTCCGCACCCGGGCCAACCGCCGCTTCGAGCTGCGCCTGCCCGGCCGCCACGACCTCCTGCCCGACCCGGCCGCCACCCTGCTCACCACGCTGACCGGCGCCTGGGCCACCCAGGCCGTCGCCACCATGGCCGAACTGCGCCTCGCCGACCACCTCGCCGCCGAGCCCGGCCTCGGCGCGGGCCCGCTCGCCGACCTCACCGGCACCGACCCGGACGCGCTGCGCCGACTGCTCCGCTACCTGGCCGGGCTCGGGCTGGTCACCTGCGCCGGCGACGCCTATCACCTCACCGCGGCGGGTGAACGGCTGCGCACCGGCACCGAGTTCTCGCTGCGCCCGCTGGCGCTGCTGTACGGCGGCCCGTTCTACGACTCCTTCGCCGGACTCACGCACGCCGTCCGCACCGGGCAGGAAGCTTTCGCCCACCGGTACGGGCAGCACCACTTCGCCTACTTCGCCGACCGCCCCGCGCTCGGCGGCCTCTTCCACCGCGCGATGGCCGCCAGCGCCGAGATGTTCGCCCCGGTCCCGCACCTGGTGGACTTCTCCGCCGCCCGCCGGGTGGTCGACGTGGGCGGCGGCAACGGCGCCCTCCTCGGACGGCTGCTGCGCGCCCACCCCCACCTGGAGGGCGTCCTGCTGGAGCGTCCCGAGGCCCTCGCGGCGGCCCGCGAGGAGCTGCGCGCGGCGGGTGCCGAGGCCCGCTGCGCCTTCGTCGAGGGGGACTTCACCGAGTCCGTGCCCGCGGACGGCGACGTCTACCTGCTCTCCCGCGTCCTGCACGACTGGGACGACGACCGCTGCCGCACCCTCCTCGCCACCTGCGCGGCCGCCGCGCGTCCCGGCGCCCGGCTGCTCGTCGTCGAACGGCTGCTGCCGCCCCGCGAGGGCACCCCGTCACCCGCGGTGGCGTGGGACGTCCACATGCTGTGCAACGTCGGCGGCAGGGAACGTCACGAGGCCCACTACCGCGCGCTGCTCACCGAGGCGGGCTTCACCCCAGGCGCCTGCCACGCGCTGCCCCTGTCGGCGTTCCTGCTGGAGGCGGTCCGGACGGGGCGGTGACCCGGCCTGCCGCGTCCGGGGCCCGGTCCGGCACCTGCCGCTTCCTGACGACCTGTGCCGGACCGGGCGGTCACTGCGGGGACGTCACCCCGTCTGCCCCATGCCCGCCGCGTTCGGCCAGCTCTGGGCGTTGGGCCAGCCGGTGGCCGGTGCCGGGGCGAGCTGTTCCGGGCTCGGGGCGGTGGCGCCGCGGACCTGGGCCGCGGTCAGGCCGCCGC
>NZ_FMCI01000159.1 GCF_900091845.1 Streptomyces sp. SolWspMP-5a-2 | reverse complement strand
GGTGGTGGCGGGGCGGGGGCTCGGCAGGCGCCTGCTCGGCGGCTCCCCGGCGAACCGGGCCCCGCGCGGGGTCCGCCGTCCGCCGTCCCCGGGATCGGGCGGCTCGGGCCCCGGCGACGGGACGACGGCTTCGGCGTCCCCCGCCATCCCGGCGAACCGGGCGCCCCCGCGCCGCCGCCTGCGGGACCTGGCGGCGGGCCCTGGCACGGAGGGACGGTCGGGGGCGGCGCCGTCGGGAGAGGCGCCCACGGGTGAGTCACCGCCGGGAGGAGGGGCGCCACGCTCCCCGGCCGCCTCCCCGGGGTGACCTGGACCGCCGCCCCGGCCGTCGTCGCGCCCGTACCCGTACCCGTCGTCGCGCCCGTACCCCTCGTACGGCTCGTGGCCGTCATAGGACTCGTGGCCGCCGTGCGGCTCGTGGCCGCCGTGGGGGTCCTGCGGGTCGTGCGGCCGGTGGGTCTCGTGGCGGCCGTCGATCCCGGGGACGCGCTGCTGCGGGACTCCCGTGCCGCGCCCGTGACGGACCGGGTCCGGCGGCTGCGTCCCACCGCCGCGGCCGCCGTGGCTCCTGCGGTCCGACTCCGTGATGCGCAGGCGCAGTTCGGCGCAGCGGGCGGTGGCGCGCGCGTGGTCGTCGCGGGCCCAGGCGAGGTCGAGGCGGAGGGCGTCGGCGGCCTCGCGGGTGGTGGCGGCGGTGAGCAACCTCCCCAGTTCCGCCTGCCGTTCGGCCGCGTAGCGCTGTTCGCGGAGCATGACGTCGAGCCGGTCGCCGAGCGCGTCCCGGCCGCCGGGACGGGCGTCGTGGGCACCGAGCGCGGCCAGGTGCAGGGTGCGGGCGCGGTCCCGTTCCCGGTCGGCCGTCTGCGGTCCCTGCGCGGCGGCGAGATCCTGGAGGAGGGCCTCGACGACGTCCCACGGGGGTATCTCGCGGCCGTCGAGGCAGGCCCGCATGCCGTCCGGGTCGCGCTGCCAGAACACCCCGCACCAGCCGCCGCCGTCGTCGACGCGGGCCAGCAGACCGGCCAGGTAGTGCGTGAACTCCCGCACCCGATGCGGTGGTCGATCCACGTCCATCGCCCAACTCCCGCCAGACCGGAGCACTCCGGTCCGTAGCCAACACGAGCGGTGTTACGGGAGCGCTACAGCGTGTTTTCCGACGGAACGCACGCTACGCCGCGCGGGTGGGCGGGACGGCCGGACTCGTGGCATTCACACCGGAACGGCCGCACACAGGGCGGGGAGGGCGGGTCCGTGCGACGGCACCCGCTCTCCCCGCCCTGCGTCGTCGTCGCGCTACTTGGCGGGGCGCACGACCATCGCCGAGCCGCCACCCCGGCGCACGGTCTCCGCGGCCGCCAACCAGCGTCCGTCCGGCAGGCGTTGGACGCCGGTCGCGGCGCCGATCTCCGGGTTGAGGGTGAACGCGTGCCCGATGGCCTCGAGCGCGGTCCTCGTCGCGCTGTCGTAGAGGCCGGGTTCGAGTTCGGTGGTGGCCGCGTTGCGCTGGCTGGCGCGGGGCGCGGCGATCGCGTCGACGAGCGGCAGCCCGCGGTCGAGGAACCCGGTGAGGGTCTGGAGCACGGTGGTGATGATGGTCGCGCCGCCGGGCGAGCCGAGCGCCACGACCGGCCTGCCGTGCCGGTCGAGCACGATCGTCGGCGAGATCGACGAGCGCGGGCGCTTGCCGGGGCCGGGCAGGTTCGGGTCGTGGACGGCCGGGTTGGCCGGGCTGAACGAGAAGTCCGTCAGCTCGTTGTTGAGCAGGAAGCCGCGCCCCGGCACGGTGATGCCGCTGCCGCCCGTCTGCTCGATGGTGAGGGTGTACGAGACGACGTTGCCCCACTTGTCGGCGACCGTGAGGTGGGTGGTGTTCTCGCCCTCGTAGGTGGTCGGCGCGGCCGTCCCGGCGCCTCCGCAGGCGGCCGGGTGACGCGGGTCGCCCGGGGCGAGCGGGCTGGTGAGGACGGCGTCGTCCTTGATCAGGCAGCCGCGCGAGTCGGCGTACCGCTGGGAGAGCAGTTCCTTCGTGGGGACGTCCTCGAAGGCCGGGTCGCCGACCCAGCGCCCCCGGTCGGCGAACGCGATCCTGCTGGCCTCGATGTAGTGGTGCAGGTACTGCACCCGGCTGGCCTCGGAGAGGTCGGTCCGCTCCAGGATGTTGAGGGCCTCGCCGACGGTGGTGCCGCCGGAGGAGGACGGCGCGATGGAGTAGACGCCCAGCCCCCGGTACGTGGTCCTGGTGGGCGCCTGGATCTTGGCGCGGTAGGCGGCGAGGTCCTTCGCGGAGAGCTTGCCCGGCCGCGCCTTCCACCCCGACGCCGGGTCGACCGGCGGTTTGACGGCGGTGGCGACGATGTCCTTGCCGAGGTCGCCCCGGTAGATCGCGCCGACGCCCTCGCGCGCCAACTGGGCGTAGGTGCGCGCGAGATCGGGGTTCTTGAAGGTGGAGCCGACGACGGGGAGCTGTCCGCCGGGCAGGAACAGCTTTGCGGTGTCGGGGAAGTAGCGGAAGCGGGTCTCGTTCGCGGCGGTTTGCGAGCGGAAGGTGTCGTCGACCGTGAAGCCGTCGCGGGCGAGGCGTTCGGCGGGCTTCAGCACCGTGCCGAGCCGCTTGCTGCCCCACGCGTCGAGGGCCTTCTGCCAGGTCGCGGGGGTGCCCGGGGTGCCCACGCTGAGGCCGCTGGTGACGGCGTCGGCGAAGGCGAGCGGCTTGCCGTTCTCGGTGAACAGGCCGGAGTCGGCGCTCAGCGGCGCGGTCTCGCGGCCGTCGATGGTGCGCACGGTACGGGACTTGGCGTCGTAGTAGACGAAGTAGCCGCCTCCGCCGATCCCGGAGGAGTACGGCTCGGTGACGCCGAGGGCGGCGGCCGTGGCGACCGCGGCGTCCACCGCGTTGCCGCCCTTTCTGAGGACGTCGATGCCGGCGGCGGACGCGTCCGCGTCGACGCTGGCGACCGCGCCGCCGTAGCCGACCGCGACCGGGACTTTAGCCGGGGTGCCGCCGCTCGCGGTGGAGGGTGGCGCCGAGGCCCCCACCGACACCACGGCGACCGAGACCGCCAGGACCGACAGTTTCCGCGCGACAGGGCGACGCATCCGTACCTCCAGGCAGAGATCGTCCGGGCAGCCTATTGCATGACCATGGCCACGTCAGGAGCGCGCCGAGGGCGCATCCGCCGCCCGGCCGAAGCGGCAGTTCAGCGACGTGCGGGTGACGTCGCGACCGGGGTGCGCGCCCCCTGCACGCGCCGTCGTGCCGCCGGACTCGAACACGGGTTTGCGCGGGCCCGCTACCATGCGCGCCCATGACGGACGACGTGCTCATCCTCGCCCTGGGCGTCACGGCCGCCGGCGTCGGCGCCGCGCTCGGCTGGCTGGCCCGCACCCACCTCTGGAAGCGGCGGCTGCGCCGCAAGCAGGCGTTCTTCGGGCTGCCCGACAACTCCGAGTCGCTCCTCGTGGTGAACCGGGAGGCGGGCGGCCCCGAACTCACCGTGATGCGCCACGACGTGTTCGCGCTGCTCGAACTCTCCGCGATCGTCAAGGACTGCAACGCGCACGCGCAGATCGTCGCGCACGACGCGGCCCAGCAGGGGTTCGGCGAGCGCACCGAGTTCTGCGTGGGCGGTCCGTCCTCCAACCGGCGGATGATGGCGCACCTGGCCTCGCTGCTGCCGGGGGTGCGGGTGAACGTCGATCCCGAACCCGGCCCGGACCGCGGGGCGTTCCAGATCGGCAGCGAGCGCTACCGGCTGGAGGCGGGGCGCGCCGAGTACGTGATCCTGGCGCGGCTCACCGCCGGGCAGAGCCGTGAGGCCAGGCCGGTGTTCCTGTTCTGCGGCCAGCGCGCGATCACCAACCAGGCGGCGACCCGCTATCTGGCGCGGCGGCACGAGCGGTTGTGGCGCAAGCACGGCAACGCGTCGTTCGTGCTGCTGCTGAAGGTCGTCAACTCGCAGGCGTACGGGCCCGATGTGGTGGAGCTGGTGGCGGACGTGACCCGGGCCGCGCAGGCGCCGCTGCCGACGCCGTCCCCCACGGCGGCCCCGCGCAGCACGCATCGCGCGAACTGACCGCGGACACCGCGAGCAATCGTTACCGGTGCGTAACTTACTGACGGGTTACCTACGGTAAGAGCCCACGGTTACCGTCGGGTCACTTTGCCCGCGCGAGTGAGGAGTGACCCGTGGGAAACCGCCGCAAGGCCCTGCGCACCACCGCCGTGAGCGCCGTCTCCGTGAGCCTGATCGCCGGTGGCGCCCTCGTGGCCGCCCCCAGCGCGCAGGCCGCCACCGGCATCCGGTTCGTCGACATCACCGGCGACGGCGGCACCGTCCTGAAGGCCAACGTCGTCACCCCCGCGGGCGCCGACGGCAGCCGCCGCTACCCGCTGCTGGTGCTGCCCACCAGTTGGGGCCTGCCCCAGGTCGAGTACGCCGCGCAGGCCCAGAAGCTCGCCGACTCCGGCTACGTCGTGGTGAGTTACAACGTGCGCGGCTTCTGGCAGTCGGGCGGCGAGATCGAGGTCGCCGGGCCGCCGGACACCGCCGACGCCTCCCGGGTCATCGACTGGGCGCTCGCCCACACCCCCGCCGACGCCGGCTGCGTCGGCATGGCGGGCGTCTCCTACGGCGCCGGCATCGGCCTGCTGACGGCCGCCGAGGACCCGCGCGTCAAGGCGGTCGCCGCGCTCAGCGGCTGGGCCGACCTGATCGACTCGATCTACTCGGGCCGCACCCAGCACCTCCAGGCCACCGCCCTGCTGGACGGCGCGAGCCTGGTCACCGGACGCCAGAGCGCCGAACTGCGGCAGATCTTCGACGCGTTCTACTCCTCCGACCTGGCCAGGGAACCGGACCTGATCGCCTGGGGGAAGCAGCGCTCGGCCAGTGAACGCGTCGCCGAGATCAACCGCAACGGCGCGGCGATCATGCTGGCCAACGCCTGGGGCGACACGATCTTCCCGCCCAACCAGTACGCGGACTTCTACGCGAAGCTGACCGGCCCCAAGCGGCTTGAGCTGCGGCCGGGCGACCACGCCACCGCCGAGCTGACCGGTCTGCTGGGGCTGCCCAACGACGTGTGGACGGACACCGAGCGCTGGTTCGACCACTACCTCAAGGGCGAGGACAACGGCGTCGACCGCGAGCAGCCGGTGCGCCTGAAGTCCCGTTCCGGGGGCGGCTACGAGGGCTACCCGGACTGGAAGTCGGTGGCCGCCACCGACCGCAAGATCGCCCTCGCGGGCACCACGACCATCCACACCAACGTCGACTCCGGGGCCGACGCCGGGGTGGTCTTCCTCTCCAGCATCCTCGACCAGCTCGCCAAGGCGCCCCCGACCGCCTCCCTGCCGCTGCTGCCGCGCCGCTGGGCGGCCGTGTGGCAGTCGGAGAAGTACGCCGGGGCCCAGCGGCTGCGCGGCACCGCGCGGATGCACACCACCCTCACGCCGACGGCAGAGAGCGGCACCCTGATCGCCTATCTCTACGACGTGGGCCCGCTCGGCATCGGCAAGCTGGTGAGCAACGCGCCGTACACCTTCCACGGGCAGACGCCCGGAGTGCCGTTCGGCGTCGATCTGGACCTGTACTCCACGGCCTACGACGTCCCGGCGGGGCACCGGCTGGCGCTGGTGGTCGACACCGTCGACCCGCTCTACGCGGAGCACAACCCGTCCGGCGCGCGGCTGACCTTCTCCTCGCCCGCGGACGACCCGTCGTACGTGTCGATTCCGCTCGGCGAGCAGTGATCTCCGGCCGGCGCCGGGCGGGTATGGCTCTGTGAACTGCTGCCCCCTACGGTCTAGGGGCCGTGGGGGGATCCCCACCCGGCAGCAGCGTCCCTGGTTCGGCCGCGGCGACATCCACGGCGTCGGTCTTGGGACTGCGCCGCTCCCGTCGGGACACCCGGCCGGCGAACCAGGAGAGCAGCATGCACATCCCGATGTAGATCGGTGAGATCACCATCACCACCGGGATGAACGGCAAATCGTAGTCCAGGTTCGAGGCGATCAGCTTCCCGGCGTGTAGGAACTCCTCATATGTGATCAGATAGCCGAGCGAGGTGTCCTTCAGGGCCACCACCAACTGGCTGATGATCGCCGGGAGCATGGCCCGCACCGCCTGCGGCACCAGCACGTACGCCATGACCTGCGACTTGCGCATGCCGAGCGCGAACGCGGCCTCGCGCTGGCCGCGTTCGACGCTGCCGACACCCGAACGGAAGACCTCGGCGAGCACCGAGCCGTTGTAGAGGGTGAGTCCGGTCACCAGGGCGGGCAGCGGCTGCACCTTCAGCGCCACGAAGACGAAGAAGATCATCACCAGTACGGGCATGGCCCGGAAGAACTCCACGACCGCGGTGGCCGACCAGCGCACCGGACGGTGGTCGGAGAGCCGCCCGGCGGCGAGCAGCCCGCCGAGCGCCACCGAGAGCGCGCCCGCGATCGCGAAGGCCTTGAGGGTGTTGCCGAGGCCCCGCAGCAGGAGTTCCTGGATGCCCTTGTACTCGAAGGGCATCCACTTCGTGTAGGTGAACTGGTCGGTGTCGAACAGGAGATGGAGGATCCAGCCGATCAGGGCCAGCAGCACGACCGCGGACAACACCCCGTAGAACCGGTGGCGTCGGCGGGTCCGAGGGCCCGGCAGGTCGTAGAGGGCGGTGGCCTCGGTGCTCATCGGGCGATCCCCCACTTCCGCTCCATCAGGTTGAACAGGGCGCTGATGGCGAGCGTGATGATCAGGTAGCCGACGGCGATCCAGACGAACGTCCAGACGATGTTGTACCCCAGCTCGCTCAACGTCTTGTAGGTGCCGAGCAGTTCGGTGACGCTGAACGCCCCGGCGATGGCCGAGTTCTTGGCCAGCGCGATCAGCGTCGAACCGATCGGCGGGATGACCGCGCGGAACGCCTGCGGCAGCACGACCACGCCGAGCGTCTGCCCGAAGGACATGCCCAGGCTGCGGGCCGCCTCGCCCTGGCCCCTCGGCACGGTGTTGATGCCCGCGCGCAGCGCCTCGCAGATGAACGCCGAGGTGTAGCAGCCGAGCGCGATCACCGCGAACACCTGGAAGGGCAGCACCAGTCCGAACCGGGGCAGCCCGAGCAGCACCGCGAAGAACAGCAGGGTGAGCGGGGTGTTGCGCAGGACGGTCACCCACACCGTGCCGAACATCCGGAAGGAGGCGACCGGGGCGACCCGGAAGGACGCCATCAGGAAGCCGAGCAGCAGCGCCAGCAGCGAGGCGTAGACGGTCAGTTCGACGGTCCCGAGGAAACCCCGGGCGAACGTGGCGAAGTTGTCTGTGAGTACGTTCATGAGCCGGCCCGGTAGCGGTCGACGGCGGGCGGCTTCGGGGCGGGCACGCCGGACAGGCCGAGCGTCGCGTCGTACGCCTTCTTCCAGTCGCCGTCCCGCTCGCGGGCCTGGAGGGCGTCGTCGAGGGCGAGGCGCAGGGCGTTGTCGGAGTGCGGGACACCGATGCCGTACGGCTCCTGCGAGAACGGCCTGCCGACGACCTTGAGTTCGTCGGGGGCCTTGGCCGCGTAGCCGATGAGGATGGCGTCGTCGGTGGTGACGGCGTCGACCTGGTAGGTGAGCAGGTTGTCGACGCAGATCGAGTAGGTGTCGTAGGCGACCAGGACGGCCTTCGGGTAGTCGTCCTTGATGCGCTGGTAGGGCGTCGAACCGGCGGCCGAACAGACCCTTCTGCCCGCCAGGTCCTGCGGGCCGTCGATGTCGTGCTCGTCGGTGCGCACCAGCAGCGACTGCCCCGCCAGGTAGTAGGGCCCGGCGAAGCCGACCAGCTTCTTGCGGTTGTCGTTGATGGTGTAGGTGCCGACGTAGTAGTCGATCTGGCCGTTCTGCAACGACGTCTCGCGGTTGGCGGTGGCGATGGTCTTGAAGCGGACGGTGCGCGGCGGGAAGCCGAGGGAGGCCGACATCATCTTGGCGATCTCGATGTCGAAGCCGGAGTAGACGCCGGTGGCCGGGTCCTTCTCGCCCAGGTAGGGCTGGTCCTCCTTGGCGCCGACGACGAGGTGGCCGCGCTGCTCGGCCCGCCGCCAGGTCGGGGACGACGGCAGCGTGTACCCCTCGGCGACCCGGTAGACGGGCAGCCGGTCGGCCGACGGGCCCTTGACGGGCGGGCTGCCGTCCTTGCCGCAGGCGGCGGCGAGCAGCGCGACGAACACGGCCACGGCCGTGCAGACACGGGTGGTGCGGAACATGGATCGCCCTTCCCCGCTCAGTGCTTGAGGATCTTGGAGAGGAAGTCCCTGGCCCGCTCGCTGCGCGGGGCGGTGAAGAACTCCTCGGGCGCGCGGTCCTCGACGACACGGCCGTCGGCCATGAACACCACGCGGTGGGCGGCGGAGCGGGCGAACCCCATCTCGTGGGTGACGACGACCATCGTCATGCCGTCCCGGGCGAGCTGCCGCATGACCTCGAGGACCTCGTTGATCATCTCGGGGTCGAGGGCCGAGGTCGGCTCGTCGAACAGCAGGGCCTTGGGCTCCATGGCGAGGGCGCGGGCGATGGCCACGCGCTGCTGCTGGCCGCCGGAGAGCTGCGCCGGGTACATGCCCGCGTGGGCGGCGAGGCCGACCCGCTCCAGCAGTTCGAGGGAGCGCCGGTCGGCGTCGTCCCGTCCGCGGCGGCGGACCTTGGTCTGGGCGAGCGAGACGTTCTGCAGGACCGTCTTGTGGGCGAAGAGGTTGAACGACTGGAAGACCATGCCGACCTCCGCGCGCAGGCGCGCGAGCGCGCGGCCCTCCTCGGGCAGCGGCCTGCCGTCGAGCAGAATCGTTCCGGACTGGATGGTCTCCAACCGGTTGATCGTGCGGCACAACGTGGACTTCCCCGACCCCGAGGGGCCGATGACGACGACCACCTCCCCCTTCCCGACGGTGAGGCCGATGTCCCGCAGGACGTGCAGCTCCCCGAAGTACTTGTTGACGTCACGCAGCTCGATCAACGGATCGACGGCCATTCGCAGCCCTACTCACTCTCAGCTGTGTCGTGGTTGCCGCAAACTATCCAGCGGAGCATGAACCAGGAGCACGACACGCACTTTTCGGGCATTAGCCGTATTTACGTCGACGGCCGGGGCGTCGGGGTCAGGACTCCGCCACCTCCGCGTAGAGCTGGGAGAGTTCGGGGACCCCGCTCGCCGCCCACTCCTGGCCCGCCGCGACGACGTCGAACTCACGCCCTGAGCAGAGCCGGACGACCGGCTGGCCGTCCTCCCTGATCACCCAGCCCGCGCCCGGCACGGTCCGCACCAGCACCGTCCCCAGGTAGAGGCCAGCGTCGTTGCCGAGCCAGGGCAGGATCTCCTCGTCGTCCCGCCAGCCGGGGACGAGTTGGTCGAGCGCCTCCAACGAGTCGGCGGAGTCGTCGAGTCGGACGCCCGCGCGGTGGGCGTGGTCCCGCAGGAGTTCGCATTCGGAAAGCAACTCGGCGATGCCTTCCGGGTCGCGCGCCACCGGGGCGTCGCGACGCCTGCCCAGGAAAGGGATGTTCATAGGCTCAGCGTCGCATCGAGGGCAGGCCCGGCACCACAGGGCGCGCGGGCCGTGCCGCCGGGCGCGGGCAGGCGGTCACCGGCGCGCGGAGTTGGCCTGAGTGTCTCCTGTGCGCCCCTGTCACCGCTGGCTACTGTCTGGACGTCAGTTCCCCTCCGGGAAGGAAGTACGGACGTGCGCCCGAGATCCCCTGTGCCAGGAGTCGTCGCCGTCGTGCTCGCCGCGCTCCTGGGCGCCGGGCCCGTGGGAGCCGCGCGGGCGGCCGACGGCGCCGGGAGCGCCCCCGCCGCGCGCGGGCCGCTGCCGCTGGCCCGCCTCTTCGACAACCGGGCCGTCAGCGACGACGTCCGGCCGCAGGAGGCCGACCTCGACGGCTCGGGCGCCTCGCTGTCCGCCCAGGACCTGACGGCGGCGGGCTGGACGCCCGGCCGCGCGCTCACCGTGCAGGGCACCCGGCTGACCTGGCCGCGTGTCCTTCCCGGCCGCCCCGACAACGTGCGGGCCGCGGGCCAGGCCGTGCGGGTGGGCGGGCGCGGTGACGCCCTCGGCTTCCTGGTGACCGCCGCGGGCGGCGCGGACGCGGGCGGCACCGGCACCGTCACCTACCGGGACGGCAGCCGCTCGGCGTACCGGCTGACGGCCCCCGACTGGCGCACGGGACCGGCCGCCACCAAGGCCGTGACCCTCCCCCACGTGAACACGCCCGGCGGCCAACTCGCTTCGCCCGCACGGCTGTACGCCGCCACCGTGCCGCTGCGGCCGGGCCGCGAGGTCGCCTCGGTGCGGCTGCCACGGGCTCCCGGTCTGCATGTGTTCGCGCTCGCGGTACGGCCCTCCGGGCGTGGCTGGAGCGGGAGTTGGGCGGCGGCGACCTCCGGGTACCCGGCGCTCGGCCCGTGGAGCGACCGGACGCTGCGGCTGGTGGTGCACACCTCGGTGGGCGGGCCCCGGGTGCGGCTGCGCTTCGACGCGACGTTCGCGTCGGCGCCGGTGACGATCGCGGGGGCGACGGTGGCCGTGCAGGCGGCCGGGGCAGGCGCGCGCGAGACACCGGTCGCGCTCTCCTTCGGGCGCGCGCCGGGCGTCGAAATCCCGGCGGGGGCACAGGCGTTCAGTGATCCGCTGGCGTTCACCGTGCCGCAGGAGACCAATCTGCTGGTGAGCTTCCATCTGCCCGGGACCGTGCCCGCGGCGCCCGTGCACCGGCTCGCCGTGCAGCGCTCGTACCTGAGCGAGCCGGGTGACCACA
Source organism: Streptomyces sp. SolWspMP-5a-2 (assembly GCF_900091845.1). Lineage (GTDB taxonomy): Bacteria > Actinomycetota > Actinomycetes > Streptomycetales > Streptomycetaceae > Streptomyces > Streptomyces doudnae. The sequence continues at coordinate 4,615 of NZ_FMCI01000159.1, read as the reverse complement.
CGGCGGACGTCTCCGCGACGGCGTACCCCACCGTCCTGACCAGTTGGCCGCTGCTGACCGGGGTGGACGTGGGCGGCGGCCCGGGGTCCGTGGTGGCGCTCGGGGACTCCATCACCGACGGCACCATGTCGACGACCGACGCCAACAGGCGGTGGCCGAACGTGCTGGCCGCGCGGCTGCTCGGGCAGGGCGCTGTGCCCCGCTACGGGGTGCTCAACGCGGGGATCTCGGGCAACCGGGTCGTCTCCGAGGTCTACGACGGCGACGGGATCTCCACGGACACGTCCGGGGTCTCCGCCCTGCACCGCTTCGACCGGGACGTCCTCGCCCAGACGTCGGCCCGCACCGCGATCGTCTTCGAGGGCGTCAACGACGTGCGCTGGCAGGCCGCGGCGGGGCAGGTGACCGCGGGGCTGCGGGAGTTGGCGGAGCGCGGGCACGCGCGCGGGCTGCGGATGCTCGCGGCGACCCTGCTGCCGTGCGAGGGCGAGGCCCGCTGCACGGCCGCCGTCGACACCGAGCGGGTCGCCGTCAACACCTGGATCCGGGAGTCCGGCGTCTTCGACGGTGTCCTCGACTTCGACGCGGCCGTCCGCGACCCGGACCACCCCGCGCGCATCCTGCCCGCCTACGACAGCGGCGACCATCTGCACCCCGGGGACACGGGGCTGGCGGCGCTGGCGGACGCGGTCGACCTGCGGCTGCTGTAGGGGGCGGCGGGGCTCGCCTCCGTCCCGCCGTTCCGAGCGGCGGGCCCGGCGCGGAGCCGGTGTCACACCTCCAGGTCGACGACGACCGGGGCGTGGTCCGACGCGCCCTTGCCCTTGCGCTCCTCGCGGTCCACGTAGGCGTCCTTCACGGCGTCGGCGAAGGGGGCGTTGCCGTACACCAGGTCGATCCGCATGCCCCGGTTCTTCGGGAAGGCGAGCTGACGGTAGTCCCAGTAGGAGTACGGGTGGTCGTACTTCAGGGGGCGCGGCACGATGTCCGCGAGGCCCGTCGCGCGCAGGTCGGCGAGGGCGGCGCGCTCCGCCGGAGTGACATGGGTGAGGCCCTCGAACGCGGCCGTGTCGAAGACGTCGTCGTCCGTCGGCGCCACGTTGTAGTCGCCGAGGACGGCGAACGGGCGGGCACCGGCGGCGTCCGCGGCGACGGCCGCCTTCAGGGCCTCGAACCACTGGAGCTTGTACGCGTAGTGCGGGTGGTCCACCTCGCGGCCGTTGGGCACGTACACCGACCAGACGCGGACCGGGCCGCAGGTCGCGGAGACGGCGCGGGGCTCCTCCACGCCCTCGTACGCGGGACCGCCGGGCAGGCCCTTGACGACGTCCTCCAGACCGACCCGGGAGAGCATCGCCACGCCGTTCCACCGGCCGGTCGCGTTGACGGCCGCCTCGTAGCCCGCCTCGCGCAGCGCCTCGAACGGGAACTGCTCCTCGGCCAGCTTGGCCTCCTGGAGGCAGAGCACGTCCGTGCCGCTGCTCTCCAGCCAGGCCAGCAGCCTCGGCAGGCGTGCGGTGATCGAGTTCACGTTCCAGGTCGCGATGCGCATGCCCCACAACCTACCCGGCGGCACTGACAGACCGGCCCCGCGCTCAGACGTCGGCGGACGCGCCGGGCGCGAGCCGCAGGTGCTCCGCCTCCGCGAGGGCCCCGAGCTGCCGGTCGTAGACGGGCCTGGCCAGGTCGGTCAGCAGGGCGTCGTGGACGTCGTAGGTGCGCTCGGGCGCGACCTCGCGGACGTACTCGACCACCTCGGAGAGCTTGTTCCAGGGGGCCATCACCGGCAGCATCAGCGTACCGACCGGACGGTCGGGGACGGTGAGGGCGTCGCCCGGGTGGAAGACCCTGCCTCCGTCGATGAGGTAGCCGACGTTGGTGATGCGCGGGATGTCCGGGTGGATGACGGCGTGCAGCTCGCCGTGGACCTGCACGTCGAACCCCGCGGCGGCGAACGCGTCCCCGTGGCCGACCGTGTGGACCCGGCCGGGGAAGGCGGCCGTGAGCTGGTCGGCGACGGACTTCAGGGTCCAGATCTCGACCGCGGGATCGGCGTCGAGTGCGGTGCGCAGGCGGCCCTCGTCGAAGTGGTCGGGGTGCTCGTGCGTGATGAGGATCGCGTCGGCGCCGAGCGCGGCGTCCGCCTCGCTGAAGCCGCCCGGGTCGACGACGAGCGTCCGCCCGTCCTTCTCCAGGCGCACGCACGCGTGGGACATCTTCGTCAGTCTCATGCCCCCATCCTCCCTCGCACGGATCACCTCCGCCCGCTCCCTGGGCCGCTCACTCCTCGGGGGTGGTCTCCTCCCGGATGACCTGCTGCGCGACCTTGAACGCGCTGTTGGCGGCCGGTACCCCGCAGTACACGGCCGCCTGGAGCAGCACTTCCTTGATCTCGGCCGGGGTGAGGCCGTTGCGCAGCGCCGCGCGGGTGTGGAAGGCCAGCTCGTCGAGGTGGCCGCCCGCGACCAGGGCGGTGAGCGTGACGCAGCTGCGCGAGCGCCGGTCGAGCCCGGGGCGGTCCCAGATCTCGCCCCAGGCGTACCGGGTGATGAACTCCTGGAAGTCCCCGGAGAACTCGTCGGCCTGGGACAGCGCCCGGTCCACGTGCGCGTCCCCGAGGACCTCGCGCCGCACCTTGATGCCGGCGTCGTACGGGTCGGGCCGCCCGGCGGCGCCCGGCTGCGGCACGACGGCGGCGGCGGGGGCGATCTCGGCGATCGGCGACGACTGCGCCGGTCCCGCCTGCACCGGCTTGAGCGGCACAGGGGGGATGGCGATCTGTCCCGTGGTCGAGTCGAACGCGGGCTGCCAGGCGGTGGAGAAGTGCCGGATCAGCAGATCGGTGACGGCGCCCGGCTGCTCGACCGGGACGAGGTGGGAGGCGCCGGGCACGACGGCGAGCCGCGCGTCGGGGATGCCCGCGACCAGGGTGCGCGCCTCGGCGGGCCCGGTGACCTGGTCGTCCGAGCCGACCAGGACCAGCGTGGGGACGCCGATGCTGCCCAGCTCGGTCCTGACGTCGAACGCGGCGAGCGCCTCGCAGGAGGCGATGTAGCAGCCGGGGTCGGTGGTGCGGACCATTTGCACCGCCCACTCGGTGATCGCGGGCTGCGCCGCCGCGAACCCGCTGGTGAACCAGCGCTCGGGGGACGTGCGCGCGATCGGGTCCAGGCCGTTGGTGCGCACGATGACACCGCGCTGGCGGAACTCGTCGGCCGAGCCGAACCGGGGCGAGGCGGCGATCAGCGCGAGGGAGGCGACCCGCTCGGGGTGGCGCAGGGCGAGTTCGACGCCGATGGCGCCGCCGAGCGCGCAGCCCGCGTAGCCGAAGCGCTGCACGCCCAACTCGTCCAGGGTGGCCAGCAGTCGGCCGACCAGCTCGGACACCGAGCCCGCCGGGTAGGCGGGGGCGCCGCCGTGGCCGGGCAGGTCGAAGCGGAAGACGCGCCACTGCTTCGTCAGCTCGGGCAGTTGACGGTCCCACATGTGCCAGGTGGTCCCGAGCGAGGGTCCCAGAATCAGGGCTGGTAGGTGTTCCGGCCCGTCAAAGCGGTACTGCAGCGTCTCGTTCTTGCCTTCGATCACGGGTTCACACCTTCGTCTGTCACGATCTGTCACACGCCCCCTGCGGGCCTCCCCGTGCCTCCGCCGCCGGAGGCAGGCCCGCCACGTCTGGCTTCACGTACCACTCGTCCGTCGTCCTCACGTTCGTGTGCCCGGCCCGCCCGGTGAACAGGTGATCCGGTACCCCCTCGTCGGCGAGGTACGTGAAGCAAGACGCCCGAGCATCGTACAGACGGACCCCGTGGGAGCCGTTTCCCCGCGTGCATTTACGGACCGGCCGGCGGCGGTTGCGATCACCGGAGACGATCAGGCGTCCGTTCCCGAGCACGCGCCGACCGTTCTCGTCCTTTTCGCCCGTCAGGACGCGCGGGCCCTACGGCCGCGGCGCGTGGTGACGCGCGGCGGGCCGATCCCCGTCAGTGCTCGTCCGAGACGGCGACGGCGGTCAGGGCGCCCACCGGGTCGAGGTCGGGGGCGCCGCGGGGCCACCAGTCGTCGTGGCCCGGTTCGGACTCGTAGGCGTACCAGAGGCCGTCGCGGCCCAGCCGGAGTTGGGCGTGGCCGCGGGGGTGGGTGAGATGGTTGCGCCAGGGGCGGAACGCGGGCAGGTCCGCGGCCAGCAGCAGGGGTCTGGCCCGGTCGAAGCGTCCGGCCGGGGGGTCCCAGGGGTCTTCGAGGACGGAGAGTCCCTCGATCCCGCCCTGCCGCCACGCGGCGACCGCGCGCGCCAGTTGGGCCGTGGAGCGGCCGGTGGCGGCGGCGAGCGAGGCGTAGAGGGCGCGGGTGCCCGCGGTGAGGCCCGAGCCGGGGCGGGCGGCGGCCAGCCTGACCGCGTCCTGCCAGAGGGTCAACTCCCCCACCGGGTCGCGTCCGGTGGTCAGCAGGGCGTGCGCGCGGGCCGCCGCGTCCGTCGCCAGCTGGTCGAGGGCGAAGGGGTCGGGGCCGCCGGGCGACGCCGGGTACGCGGGCGGCTGTCCCGGGTGCGGGGGCGGCGGCAACGGGCGCGGCAGCGGCGGGAGTCGGTGCCGGGCCAGCGCCTCGCTCGCGCGGA
>NZ_FMCI01000262.1 GCF_900091845.1 Streptomyces sp. SolWspMP-5a-2 | reverse complement strand
CGCCGCCGCGCCCGCCCGCCGCCACGACGACGAACAGCGCCTGGCCCGCGCCTGGTTCGCCGCCACGTACCGCTCGATGGAGGCCATGACGACCGAACTCGGCCTGGCCACCGACAAGATCGACGTCAGCGGCGCCGCCCCGGTGCCGTCCGCGCAGACCTCGCCCACCAACATCGGCTGCGGCCTGTGGTCCACGGTCGCGGCCGCCGGACTCGGGATCCTCTCCGAGTCCGCCATGCACCGGCGTCTCCAGCGCGCCGTCGCCGCCGTCGAACGGCTGGAGCGCGCCCACGGGTTCTGGTTCAACTGGTACGACGCGCACGACGGTTCGCTCCTCACGTCGTGGCCGGAGACCGGCGACCCGATCCGCCCCTTCCTGTCCACCGTCGACAACGCGTGGCTGGTGACCGGGCTGCGGATCGCCGCGGACGCCGATCCCGCGCTGCGGCCCCGGATCGGGGCGCTGCTCGCCGACGCCGACTGGTCGTACTACTACACGCCCTACGACCCGGCCGACCCGGTCGCGGGCCCCGGCCAGCTCCGGGGCGGCTACTGGCCGGACAAGCCGGGCAGGGGCGAGCCCACCGGCCACCACTACGGCGCCCTCAACACCGAGCCCCGGATGGCGAGTTACCTCGGCATCGCGGACGGCTCGCTGCCCTCGGCGCACTACTGGCACCTGCTGCGCACCCTGCTGCCCGGCATGGGCCAGGAACAGGAGCCCGGCGGCCGGTACGTGACCGTGGACGGGGTGCGGGTCTGGGAGGGGCACTACACCTACCGGGGCCGCAAGCTCGTCCCCACCTGGGGCGGTTCGATGTTCGAGGCGCTGATGGTGCCGCTGTTCGTGCCGGAGTCCACCTGGTCGCCGCGCTCGTGGGGGACCACGCACCGCAGGTACGTGCGCAGCCAGATCGAACACGGCCTGGACGAGGAGGAGTACGGCTTCTGGGGCTTCTCCCCGGCCTCCGTCCCGTCCGGCGGCTACCGCGAGTACGGCGTCGACGCCATCGGCATGCAGGAGGACGGCTACCACTCGCTCGGCACGGTCACCCCGCACGCCTCCTTCCTGGCCCTGCCGCAGGCGCCCGCCGAGGCGCTGGCCAATCTGCGCGCCCTGGACCGCGCGTTCGGCGCCTACGACGACCGGTACGGCTTCCGCGACTCGGTGGACGTCACCACGGGCCGGGTCAGCGACGTCGTCCTCGCCCTCGACCAGGGCATGATCGTGGCGGCCCTCGCCCAGCACCTGCGCCCCGGGCTGCTCCAGACCCCGTTCCGCACCGGCGGTTTCGCCGCCCGGGTCCGCCCGCTGCTCGCCAGGGAGCGCTTCTCGATCTGAGAGCCGTCCCGCCCGGGACCCGTGCCGAACCTGTCGGCCTGTCCCCGTCCCCGGGGGCAGGCCGACCGCCGGTGCGCCGGGGGCCCGCCGGACACGACCTAGGCGTCCGGGTCCGGGAGGCGGGCGGCGAGGCGGGCCGCGAACTCCTCCGCCCGCGCGAGCTGGACCCGCAGGTCGGCCACCCTGCGCCCGGCCGCCGCCTCGAACTCCCGCAGCCGGGCCAGCAGTTCGGCCCGCTCCTCGGGCGCCGCGGGCTCGTCCGCGTCGAGCCGGTCGGTCGTCTCCAGCAGGGAGCGCATCTCGTCCAGCGTGAACCCGAGCGGCTTCATCCTGCGGATGATCATCAGGCGGTCCACGTCGGACTCGGTGTAGAGGCGGAAGCCGCCCTGCGAGCGGGCCGACGGCACCACGAGCCCGGCGTCCTCGTAGTGCCGGATGGTGCGCAGGGACAGCTCGGTCCGCGCGGCGACCTCCCCGATCTGCATGTGCCTGCCGTCCACGTCCCTGTCCCGGCCTCTCTCGCTGCGGGCCCACCGTCCGGTGCCGCCCGGCCACCGATCTCTACCCTAACGTTAGGGTAGAGTTGCCGGGGTCGCGGGCCGCCACGCGCCGCCGTGCCGGGGCCGG
>NZ_FMCI01000162.1 GCF_900091845.1 Streptomyces sp. SolWspMP-5a-2 | reverse complement strand
CGGCGGCACGGGACGGCGCTCGCCACCGGGCAGGACGGCGACCTGCCGGACGTCCTCCTGCGGCACCCACCCGGCCTCGAAGACGCCGTAGGGCGCGCCCTTCCCGGGCGGCGCGAGGACGTGGAAGCCGGGGTAGCTGGCGAGCGCCAGCTCGACCGCCGCCGCGCCCAACGACCGTCCGACGACGTGCTCTTCGGGGTCGCGGACGACGAGCCGGAGCAGGGCGCTCGCGGTCTCCTCGGTCGGCGCGTCGGGCCGGTCGGTGCGCACCAGCTCCCACCGCGTCTGCGCGGGGGGCGACGGCGCGAGGGCGTCGGTCATCTGCGCGCGCACCAGGTCGGCCTTGGCCTCGATGTCGAGGCCGGTGAGGACGAACACGACCTCGCCCCGGAAGCCGCCGAGCCGGGTGCGGCCGACCTTGAGGGTCGGCGGCGGGGCCTCGCCGCGCACCCCCTCGATCCTGACCCGGTCGGCGCCGTCCCGCTCGAGCCGCACGGTGTCCAGGCGGGCGGTGACGTCGGGTCCCGGGTAGCGGGCGCCCCCGGTCTCGTAGAGCAACTGCGCGGTGACGGTGCCGATGTCGACCGCCCCGCCGGTGCCGGGGTGCTTGGTGACGACGGCGGTGCCGTCCTCGTGGATCTCGGCGAGCGGGAACCCGGGGTGCCCGATCCCGCCGGGGATCTCGCCGAAGAAGGCGTAGTTGCCGCCGGTGGCCTGCGTCCCGCACTCCAGGACGTGCCCGGCGACGACGGCACCGGCGAGCCGGTCGTGGTCGCCGGGCCGCCAGCCGAAGTGGGCGGCGGCGGGCCCGGTGACCAGCGCCGCGTCCGTGACCCGCCCGGTGACGACGACGTCGGCCCCGGCCGTCAGACAGGCGGCGATGCCGAACCCGCCGAAGTAGGCGTGCGCGGTGAGGCTGCCGGGGTGCGCGGCGGTGAGGTCGTCCCCCTCGACGTGCGCGACCCGCACGGACAGCCCGAGCCGCCGCGCCAACTCCCGTACCGCGTCGGCGAGTCCGGCCGGGTTGAGGCCGCCCGCGTTGGTGACGATCCGCACCCCGCGCTCCAGAGCGAGCCCGAGCCCTTCCTCCAACTGCCGCAGGAACGTGCGGGCGTACCCGGCCCGGGGGTCCTTCAGCCGGTCCCGGCCGAGGATCAGCATGGTCAGCTCGGCGAGGTAGTCGCCGGTGAGGACGTCGAGTTCACCGCCGGTGAGCATCTCGCGCAGGGCGTCGAAGCGGTCGCCGTAGAACCCCGAGGCGTTGCCGATCCGCAGCGGGGCGGTCACCGCGTGCCCCCGCGCGGCGGGCGTCCGGGACCCGGCGGGCCCGCGAACGACTGGGCGATGTCCAGCCAGCGGTCGGCGTCCGGGCCGACGGCGGTGACGGCGAGGTCGGCGCGGTGGGCGCGCTGGGTGACCAGCAGGCAGAAGTCGAGGGCGGGCCCGGTGACCCGCTGGACGGCGTCCTCGGGGCCGGAGACCCACAAATCCCCTCCCGGCAGCGTCAGTTCGACCCGGAACGGCCCGGCCGGGACGGGCAGGGAGCGGGCGGCGAACGCGAAGTCACGGGCCCGCACGCCGATGTGCGCGACGTGGCGCAGCCGGTCGGTGGGCGCCCGGACGACGCCGAGCGCGTCCGCGACGTCCTGGCCGTGGGCCCAGGTCTCCATCAGCCGCCCGGTGGCCATGGACGCGGCCGACATGGCGGGCCCGTACCAGGGGAAGCGGGCGCCGGGCGGGGCGGCGCGCAGCGCCTCCTCCAGCGCCGCGCGCCCGGCCCGCCAGCGGGCCAGCAGCTCGGCGGGCGGCAGCGCGGCCCCCTCCCGCGCACCGGCGTCGACGAACGACTCCGGTGCGGCGAGGGCCTGCTCCACCAGCGTCCGGAAGCCGTCCTGGTCGGTCACGGCGAGCAGGGCGGAGTGGTCGGTCCAGGCGAGGTGCGCGATCTGGTGCGCGATGCTCCAGCGGGCGGCGGGGGTGTCGAGCGCCCACGCCTCGGGCGCCAACCCGGCCACGATCAGGTCGAGTTCACCGCTCTCCGCGCGCAGGTCGTCGATGACGGGCGTCGGGTCGGACATGGGAGGGAGCATGGCAGCGCGACGATAAACAAGCAAGCGTGCTTGCATGAATTGGGGAGGGGGAAACGGCGGGGCACCGGGCACCGGGCACCGGGCACGAGGAGAGCGGCCCACCCGGGAAGGGGCGGGCCGCTCGGCGGTACGGAGTGTGCGAGGCGGGGGGGAGGGCTGGGGGAAGGCGGGCCGGGAGGGAGAGCCCCGGGAGGGGAGAGGCGGGCCGGGAGGGAGAGCCCCGGGAGAGGGGAGGCGGGCCGGGGAAGGGCAGGGGCGGCGGACTCCGGACTATTGAGCGGCGTCCGCGTCCGGCCGCGCGCGCTCCCCGGTATCCGACCGCGTACCCTCCCCGGTACCCGACAGCGCGGCCTCCCCGGCGTCCGACCGCGCGCGCTCCCCGACATCCGACAGCGTGGCCTCCCCGGCGGGGACCGTCGCAGCGGGACCTGACCGGCCTGGGCCCCGGCCGCGCGCCCGGAGCCGTGTCCTGATCCTCGCGCCGCCCCCGCGTCCGACCTGGGTGCGCACCGCGCCCATGCTCGCCGCGACGACGAAGGCGATGGCCAGCGCCTGGGTGGCGGAGAGCGCCTGGTGCAGCACCAGGAACCCGGCCGTCGCGGCGATGGCCGGTTCCAGGCTCATCATGACGGCGAAGGTGGAGGCCGGGAGGCGGCGCAGGGCGAGGAGTTCGAGGGTGTAGGGCAGCACCGAGGAGAGCACCGCGACACCAGCGCCGAGCAGCAGCGTCGTCGGGTTCAGGAGCTTCGCGCCGGACTCGGCGATGCCCAGCGGCAGGAAGAGCACCGCCGCGACCACCATGGCGAGGGCCAGCCCGTCCGCCTGCGGGAAGCGGCGGCCGGTGCGCGCGCTGAAGAGGATGTACGTGGCCCACATGGCCCCGGCGCCGAGCGCGTAGGCGACGCCGAGCGGGTCGAGGCTGCCGAAGCCCCCGCCGCCGAGCAGGAAGACGCCGACCAGGGCGAGGGCGGCCCAGACCACGTTGACGGCGCGCCGGGAGGCGAGGACGGAGAGGGCGAGCGGGCCGAGCACTTCGAGGGTGACGGCGGTGCCGAGCGGGATGCGGTCGACGGCCTGGTAGAAGAGGCCGTTCATGGCGCCCATGGTGACGCCGAAGACGACGACGGTGCCCCAGTCGGCCCGCGAGTGGCCGCGCAGCCCCGGTCGGCAGACCAGCAGCAGGACGATCGCGGCGACCAGCAGCCGCAGGGTCACCACGCCCAGCGCCCCGGCCCTCGGCATCAGCGACACCGCGAGGGCGGCCCCGAACTGCACCGAGACACCCCCGGCCAGCACCAGCCCGACCGGCCCGAGACGGCCACGCCGCCCTGGTCCGGGGGCGGAAGGGACGGAGGAAGAGGGAGAGGAGGAGGACGGCGTCTGGACGGCGGACGCGAGGGAGGCGTCGGGGGTGCTCACGGGCGTTCCACGGGGTTCGGGGCCTGACGGACGGGCGCGGTGCGTGCAGTGCGATGAACTTCTGAGTCCAGGGTAGTGGACTTGGTCAGGCGCGTGAACCGGTTATGCCGCTGACGCGGGGTGGCGCACACCACTCGGGGGGCGGGCGGGGGGTGAGGGTCGATCGGCGGGGGCGGCGGGGAAGGCTCGGGTCGGGGCCGCCGTCACCCGATCCTGATCTCGTAGCGCAGCCGCTGCCGTCGCGCGGGCATGACCATGCGGTCGACCTGGAGGGGCCGCTCGTCGCGGTCCAGGGTGACTCTGGTCAGGCGCAGCACTGGCTCGCCCGCAGCGGTGCGCAGCGCCCGCCGTTCGTCGTCGTCGGGGAGGTCCGCCGTGACGTCCTCCCGGACGAGGGCGCCGACGTGCCCCAGTGCGGCGAGGAGGGTGACGGCGCCGCCGGGGATCTTCGCGGTGCCCGCGAGTGCGGTGCCCCGGGCGATGGCGAGCGGGTAGTAGGTGTCGGTCAGTTCGGTCGGCTCGTCGTCCAGGAGGATCACCCGCCTGCGCACGACGACCGTCGCGCCGTCGTCGACACCGAGGAGCGCGGCGACCTCGGCGGGCGCCGGCACCTCACCGGCCCGCACGATCCGCTGGGTCCCCCGCCGCCCGCGGGCCGCCGCCTCGGCGGCCCAGGCGTCCTGCTGCCCGGCCGCCCGCGGCGTCAGATACGGCACGGACGCACTGATCCACCCATCGCCACCCACGACACCCTCCCGCACCCTCGTCCGAAGACCTCTGCCCGAGCCTGCCGCGTCACGCGTCGGGCGAACCCGGCGGCGAGGCACCTCCACGATCCAACCCCTCCGCCAGCACCTCCGCCAGGTGCCGCCCCCGTACCCCGGCGAGTTGGCGGAGCTGGGTCCGGCAGGAGTAGCCGTCCGCGAGGATCGCCGTGCCCTCCGGGGCGGCCCGCACCGACGGCAGGAGCCGCTCCTCGGCGCAGGCCGCGGAGACCTCGGCGTGGCCCTTCTCGAAGCCGAAGTTGCCCGCCAGGCCGCAGCAGCCGCCGGAGAGTTCCCCGGTGAGTCCCGCCGCCTCGCGCAGCCTGCGGTCCGGGGCGTCGCCGAGGACCGCGTGCTGGTGGCAGTGGGTCTGCCCGGCGACCGGACGGTCAAGGGCGGGCGGGGTCCAGCCGGGGGCGAGGCGTTCGAGGGCCTCCGCGAACGTCAGGACGCGGGCGGCGAGGCGGGCGGCGCGCGGGTCGTCGTGGAGCAGGTCGGGCAGGTCGGTGCGGAGGGCGGCGGCGCAGCTCGGTTCGAGGACGACGAGCGGCGGCCCCCCGTCGTCGTCGAGGAGCGGGGCGAGCAGGTCGAGGGTGCGGCGCATGACGGCTCGCGCGCGGTCGAGCTGGCCGGTGGAGACGTACGTCAGGCCGCAGCAGACCCGGCCGCGCGGGGCGAAGGGGGTGAGGAGGCGGGTGCGCCCGTCGGCGATCCGCCCGGCCGCCCAGCTCCGGGTCGGCGGCAGGACGACCGTGATCCCGGCCGCCTCCAGCACGCGCACGGCGGCCCGGCCCACGGACGGCGAGAGGTGCTCGGTGAAGGTGTCGGGCCACAGCACGGCGAGCCTCCCGCCGTCACCCCGGCCACCCTCGGCACCCCGGCCGCCGTCGACACCCCGGCCATCCTCGGCACCCACTCCGGCTCCCGCCCCCGCGCCCCCGCCCCGCCCCCGGTGCCGCCGCCGTTGCCGTCGCCGTCGCCGTCGTCACCGCCGTCGGCCCATGTGGCCGAGGTGCCGTCCGCGCCGGTCATCCCGTCCCCTCCCGGCCTGCCCCGCCTCGCCCACCAGTGGCTGAACGGTTCCCTCGCCAGTTCCGGGATGTCCCGTTCGGGGGCGATCCCGCCGAGGCGTTTCGCCGCGTCGGCGAGGACCGGGACGCGGGCCAGCGCGTTGAGGAGGGCGGCGGTGCGGGTGCGGGAGGCCCAGCGGAGCCAGAGCGGCAGCCACCCCATCGTGTAGTGGGCGGCGGGACGGCGCCGTCCCGCCCAGTGCTGGTGCAGGAACTCCGCCTTGTAGGTGGCCATGTCGACCCCGACCGGGCAGTCCGAGCGGCAGCCCTTGCAGGAGAGGCAGAGGTCGAGCGCGTCGCGGACCTCGGTGGAGCGCCAGCCGTCCGTGACGACCTCCCCGGCGAGCATCTCGTGCAGCAGCCGCGCCCGGCCCCGGGTGGAGTGCCGTTCCTCGCCGGTGGCCCGGAAGGACGGGCACATCACCGCGGCCCCGGTCGACGAGGTGGTGCGGCACTTGGCGACGCCCACGCAGCGGCGGACGGCGGCCGGGAAGTCCCCGCCGTCCGCGGGGTAGCCGAAGGCGACGTCGACGGGCCCGCGGGGCAGGACGGCGAAGCGCAGGTTGCTGTCGAGCGGGGCGGGCCGCACCAGCATCCCGGGGTTCAGGAGGTCGTCGGGGTCCCACACGCCCTTGGCCCGCTCGAACAGCGCGACCAGGTCGTCGCCGTACATCGCGGGGAGGAGTTCGGCGCGGGCCTGCCCGTCGCCGTGCTCCCCGGAGAGCGATCCGCCGTGCGCGACGACGAGCGCGGCCAGCTCCTCGGAGAACCGCCGGAAACGGGCGACGCCCGCGTCGGTGAGCAGGTCGAAGTCGATGCGGACGTGGATGCAGCCGTCGCCGAAGTGCCCGTAGGGGGTGCCGCGCAGCCCGTGTGCGGTCAGCAGCGCGCGGAACGCCCGCAGGTAGGGGCCGAGCCGGGCGGGCGGGACGGCGCAGTCCTCCCAGCCAGGCCATGCCTCGGAGCCGCCCCCGGGGCCCGGGATGCGGGTGGCGGTGCCGCTGGCGTCCTCCCGGACGCTCCACAGGGCGCGCTGCCCGGCCGGGTCGGTGACGACCCGCGCGTCGAGGCAGTCGGCGGCCCGCACGATCGCGTCGGCACGCGCGCGTGCCTCGCCGTCGCTCCCGCCGCCGGTCTCGACGAACAGCCAGGCGCCGCCGCGCGGCAGTCCGGTGCCGGAGGCCGGGACCAGGTCGGCCGCCATGCCCTCCACGGTGAGCGGACCGTGGGGCAGCAGCCCGGCGGCGGCCTCGGCGGCGGCCGCCTCGTCCGGGTACCCGAGGACGGCGAGGGCGCGCGCGGCCGGTGCCTCGACCAGCCGCACCCGCGCCTCCGTGACGACGCCGAGGGTGCCCTCGGAACCGCACAGGGACCGGGCGACGTCGACGCCGTTCTCGGGCAGCAGGGCGTCCAGCGCGTACCCGGAGATGCGCCGGGGCAGGTCGGGGTACCCGGTGCGCAGCAGGGCGAGGTTCTCCTCGACGAGCGTCCGCAGCCCGGCCGGGGCCCCGTCCCACCCCTGCCCGGCGCGCAGCCGCTCCCCGCGCGCGGTGAGCACGTCCAGGCCGCGCACGCTGTCGGCGGTGGTCCCCCAGGCGACGCTGTGCGACCCGCAGGAGTTGTTGCCGATCATGCCGCCGAGGGTGCAGCGGCCGTGCGTGGACGGGTCGGGCCCGAAGCGCAGGCCGTGCGGGGCGGCGGCGGCCTGGAGCCGGTCGAGGACGAGCCCCGGCTGGACGACGGCGGTACGGGCCTCGGCGTCGAGGTCGAGCAGGCGGTTCATGTGCCGGGTGAGGTCGAGGACGACGCCGGTGCCGGTGGCCTGCCCGGCGATGGAGGTGCCGCCGCCCCGGGCGACGACGGGCACGCCGTGCGCGCGGCAGACGGCGAGGACGGCGGCGACGTCGTCGGCGTCGACCGGCGCGACGACGCCGAGCGGGACGCGCCGGTAGTTGGAGGCGTCCATGGTCATCAGCGCCCGGGAGGTGGCGTCGAAGCCGACCTCGCCGCGGACGGCGCGGCGCAGCTCCCGCGCGAGTGACCCGTCACGTTCCGCCATGTGCTCTCCCTCTCCCACCTTCCGCCTCCGTCTTCCGCTTCCGTCTTCGGCCCTGTCTTCCGCGTCAGACTTCGGCCTCCGACTTCGGCCTCCGTCTTCGGCCCCCGTCTTCCGCGTCAGACTTCGGCCTCCGACTTCGGCCTCCGACTTCCGCTTGCTTCCTCCGCTTCCGTTCTCCGCTTGCGCCCTCCGCTTCCGCCGCCTCCCGCGATGGTCCGCGGCACCCCGCCGCCGCGCCACCGCAACCGGCCCGCCGGTCCCCCGGAACGGCCCCGCCGGACCCCATCCCGCCCCACCCCGCCGCGCCGCCGCGCCGCGCCGGGCCGCCGCGCCGGGCCCGGCAACGCCACCGGAACGGCCCCGACGGGCCATCGGAACGCTTCGGCGCGCCCGCCGAGAACGTCTCCGGAAGAGCCTCCCCCGCCCCGCGGAACCGGCCCTTCCGCCCGGTATCGCGGGCGGAACCCGGCGGCCCGTCCGCCGGGCGCGGGACGGGCTCACGGTCCCCTGCCCGCTCCGGCGGCGTCTCACCCGACGGACGAGGTTTCGCCCGCGTTTCCTCCAGCCGATACCCTCCCTGCGTGGCTGAGATCCAGATTCCCTCCGACATCAAGCCCGCGGACGGACGCTTCGGCGCGGGACCCTCCAAGGTGCGGACCGAGGCGCTGGACGCCCTCGCCGCGACCGGCACGTCCCTGCTGGGCACCTCCCACCGCCAGGCTCCGGTGAAGAACCTGGTCGGCTCGGTGCGCGAGGGCGTGTCCGACCTGTTCCAGCTCCCCGACGGCTACGAGGTCGTCCTCGGCAACGGCGGCTCGACCGCGTTCTGGGACGTCGCGACGCACGGCCTCATCGACAGCAAGTCGCAGCACCTCACGTTCGGCGAGTTCAGCTCCAAGTTCGCCAAGGCGGCCAAGCTGGCGCCGTGGCTGGCCGACCCGACGGTCGTCTCCTCGGACCCCGGCACCCACCCGGAGCCGCACGCCGAGCCGGGCACCGACGTCTACGCCTTCACCCACAACGAGACGTCCACGGGTGTCGCCGCCCCGATCCAGCGGGTGGCGGGCGCCGACGAGGGCGCGCTCGTCCTGGTGGACGCCACCTCCGGCGCCGGCGGCCTGCCCGTCGACATCGCGCAGACGGACGTCTACTACTTCGCCCCGCAGAAGTCGTTCGCCTCCGACGGCGGCCTGTGGATCGGCGTGTTCTCCCCGGCGGCGATCGAGCGGGCGGAGCGCATCCACGCCTCCGCGCGGCACGTCCCGGAGTTCTTCAGCCTGCCGACGGCGATCGACAACTCCCGCAAGAACCAGACGTACAACACCCCGGCGCTCGCCACCCTCTTCCTGCTCGACCAGCAGCTGAAGTGGATCAACGGCCAGGGCGGGCTCGCCTGGTCGACGGCGCGCACGAAGGACTCCTCGACCCGTCTGTACGGCTGGGCGGAGGAGTCGAAGCACGCGACCCCGTTCGTCACGGACGCGGCCAAGCGCTCGCAGGTCATCGGCACGATCGACTTCTCGGACGAGGTCGACGCGAGCGCCGTCGCCAAGGTGCTGCGCGCCAACGGCATCGTCGACACCGAGCCCTACCGCAAGCTGGGCCGCAACCAGCTCCGGGTGGCGATGTTCCCGGCGATCGACCCGGCGGACGTCGAGGCGCTGACCCGCTGCGTGGACTACGTGATCGAGAAGCTGTAACGGCTCCCGCACCACGAGCGAGGGCGCCCCGCGGCACGTGCGCGGGGCGCCCTCGTGCGTGCGGCGGGCGCTCAGCGGCCGACGCGCGTCCCGGTCCCGCCGACGCGCACGCGCGGATCACCGGCCCGCAGGGTGACGGTCGGCTCGCCCGGCCGCCCGAGGTCCTCGCCCTGACGCAGGGTGAGCACGGCGTCCTGGGGGACGAGCGGGTTGGCGCAGCGGTCAGAGCCCGCGCAGGAAGCGGCGCCAGCTCTCACCGGAGACGGCGAGGAGCGGCCCTGCGGGCCACTTGCTGTCCCGGACAACCCGCCCGAGACCGGCGGCCGGGGCGACCTCGACGCAGTTGTTCTCCTGCCCCGAGTACGACGACCTCCGGAAGGGACCAACGGCTCCGGTCACGATGCGACTTCCTTCAAGCTCCGCAGTATGTCCCGGATGCGCTTCGCACTCGCGTCCGGCGCCAACGCCGCCGATCGTAGTAGGTCGCGTCACCGCCTCGACGGTGGGCTCCTCGGCGAAGCTGAAGGAGGAGAAGGCCGAGGTGTAACCGGCCAACACGCCCGCACTGAAGGGCAGTACCTGGATCGTGACGTTCTTCCGCTTACCCACCTCCGCGTGGGGGCGCGGTTCGGGCTCCCGGAAGCGGAGGGCGCCGATGTTCCGGCGACGGGATAGACAGCGGGACGACCGCGAACTCGCCCGCGAGGCAAGGACACCGGACCCGTACGTGTGGCGCCTCCCGGTCCCCGGCGCCACCCGCGGCTTCCACCGGCCGACCCTGCGCGCTCAGTCCGCGAGGCTCCGCCGGGCCCGTTCGATGATCTGCCGGGCGTCGTCGCCGTAGACGGCGGACCGGGCGTGCGCGTCCCAGACCTTCCGGTGCAGGGCGACCGCGTCGGTGTCGTCGAGCCAGTGCTCGGCGTGCCAGTCCTCGACGACGACGAGACGTTCGTCCACCATCGTGAACGAGCTGCCGACCAGCAGGCGCAGTCCGGCGCTGAACGGCACCACCCCAAGGCTGACGGTGTCCAGCTCCGACACCGCGAGGATCCGGTCCAGTTGTGCCGCCATGACCGACGGCGGACCGAGCCGGGCGTGCAGCGCGCCCTCCCAGATCAGTTGATGCAACGTCCTGTCCGGAAGCCGCAGCCACTCCTGGCGTTGCAGACGCGCGCCCACGGCGTCGCCGGTGTCCTTGGGAATGTCCCGCAGCTCCCCCAGGCCGTCGAAGACGCACCGCGCGTAGTCGGCGGTCTGGAAGAGACCGGGGATGATGCCGGGCTCCCAGGAACGTACGGTGCGCGCGTTGAGCACCAGGGAGTTCCACTCGTCCTGGACCGGGCGATGCCCCGCGTCCAGCCGCCCCTGCCAAGGACGCGTCCGTCCGGAGTCGGTGCCCATGGGCCCACCAGCCTTCCTCAGCGGATCAGACCGCTCCGTGCTCGGGTGATGACTCTCTGTGCGTCGGGACCATACACGGCACCGCGGGCGAGCACGGTCCAGATCCGGCCGTACAGAGCGACCGACTCCGCGTCGTCGAGCCAGAGTCCCGCATGCCAGGTCTCGACGGTGACCAGCCGGTCGTCCAGAATCGTGAAGGCGTGTCCCGGTGTCAGCTCCGTCTCGATGTCGAGCGGGACGATGCCGAGCCGTACGGTGTCCATGCCGACGGCCCCCAACAGCCGGTCCAGCTGGGCCGTTTGGACCTCGGGCGAACACACCCTGACCCGGAGCGCCGACTCCAGCATGATGAGGTGCAGTTCCTTGCCCGGCCGGTACAGCCATTCCTGCCGCTTCATCCGCGCGCGTACCGATTCATCGGCATCCTTGGGGGTGTTCCGGAGGTTCGCCCGGCTCTCGAAGAGAGCGCGCGCGTAGTCGGGGGTCTGCAACATGCCGTGGACGACACCGGTCTGCCAGGCCCGGATGGTTCGCGCACCGGAGACGAGAGTGGTGTAGTTCTCCTGCGCCGCACGGTGGCCGCTCGCCAACTGGCGCCGCCAGGAGCGGATATGGCTTTCGAAGCCCTTCAGCCGTGCGCTCAGCTCGCCGAAGACCTCGGGCTGTCCGGTGACTTCGGCCCACGCGCGGAGATCACCGTCGGCAGGCGTCTGCCTGCCGTTCTCCAGCTTGCTGATTTTCGACTGGGACCACCCGAGCCGTTGCGCCAACTCCGCGCCGGTGAGACGGCCCCGAGGACTCTCGCGTCGCAGCTCCCGGAGCCTTCGCCCCAGTTCCTCTCGCGCCCTCTGGTAATCCGTGCTCACCGGTGCCCGTTCAGTGATCTACATGTCGTTCAGTCGGCGCGCTCCAGCTCCGCCAGGAAGTCCCGCCGTTCGGATGCGTGATGCCAAGCAGCATCCCTGAATCGGGAGCAGCGCACCACCTCCGACGGTTCGGTGATCAGCTCGACGTGCTTGAGGCGGTCCTCGTCGTCGAAGTGCATGAGGGCGACGATCCGGCTGTCGAACAGCCAGAAGTCCTCGGCGGGAAGCCGAAGCCGTTCGGCTTCCGCTCGCCACAGGCTCCGGATGTCCTCACCCGCTGCGATGTTGCGCTTGGCGCTTTCGAGGAGATAGCGCTGGCCGACCGTCGGCGGATCGTCCACGAGACGCACCCGCTCGATCCTCTTGCCCGCCGCGACCCGGTCGGCGATCGCCCGGAACCAGTCGCTCCCCTGCGGATCGTCGTCGAGCACTCCCGTCTCGGCGAACTGCCGCCAGCGGTCTCCGCGTTCGTCGCTGGCGTACCGGCGCCGGGTCTCCAGCCGCCACGCCGTGTGCTCGAACTTGCCGAACAGCGCGCTGAACTCGTCCCGGCCGATCACGCGTGCCCTGCGCGTCCTGTCCTTCGGCGCCCAGTCCACGAGTAACTCACGAGGGACGACCACCGCCACCTCCCCGTCCGAGAGGTGCTGCAGTTGCCCGACCTCATCAGGGCTGGTCAAGGGAGAGCCCTGCACGATCACTTCACCGGTGTCCATGTCCTCGTGCACCGCCGGACACTCGTCCTCATCACTGGTCGTCCCGTTGAACCGCAGCCTGCGCGCCACCTGCGACACCTCTCCTCGCTCGATCCGGCTGACGATCAAAGCCTGACGGCGGCGCTGAGTGAATGTCCATGCATCCAGAGTGACCACACGAGAATAATCGCGAATATTCTTCCCTCCCCGCCCCACCCCTTCCCTACGGTCGTGCCGAGCCGATACCCGACCCCTCCACCGACCCGGAAGGCACCCCTCATGCGGAACGTCAGCGACCTCTACGCCCTCGACATCACCTCCGTCTCCTTCGTCCAGGCCTGTGGCGGGCCCTGTACCGAGGGGTGTGTCACCCTCGCCCGGATCGGGGACGGCTGCTGGGCCCTCGGGGACAGCAAGCGGCCCGATCTCGCACCCCTCCGCTTCTCCACCGAGGAGCTGCGCTTCGCCGGGATCGACCCGGCGCGGTTCGGGCTCGGCGGCTGACCCGCTCCCGCGCCCCGCCGCACCACCCCGTGCACCACCACGCCTACCTCTGGACCGGCCCCAAGTCCCGCTTCGACCACGAGGCGCTGCGGCGCCCACCGCACCCCGATCCCCCGCCCCCCACCGCCCGGCCCGAGGTCCGGCAGCGGCACCGTGAGGTCGCCGCCGGGTTCCCGCTCTGCGACCTCCCCCCGCTCGAACCCGCCTACTGGCTCGTCAAACCGGCGTCGCTCGTCAGGGGCACCTGGACCGAGGCCGCACCGGCGGCCGACTGGCTCACGGAGCAACTCCGGCTCCACGCACCCCGGTTCGCCCGCGAACCACCGCGCGACCTCACCCCCTCCGTCACCCGACGCCTGGCGTCCGGCGGCGACGTCTGCCTCGGGTTCTACCTCGAACACCCCTCCTTCCTCTCCCTCGCCCTGATCACCTGCTCACCCAACCGGGCCGCCCCGCGCCTCGGCTGCCCCCTCACTCCCCCACCCACCCCACATGGCCGTCCGGCCTGATCAGCGCCGTGCCGATGTCCCCCCACGCGTCCTCCCGCCCTGCCGGTCGGAGGGCGTGTCGGCGGGTCCCCCCGGGGACCGGACGGTCCGTCCCGGCGGCGCGGGAGCCGCCCGTGAGGTCCAGCAGGACGTGCCTCCCCTCCCGCATCAGCGCGAACAGGCTCGTGCCGTCCGCGAACGGCAGGTCGGGAGCGCGCGTCCCGGTCAGGGGGTGCGCCGGGGACACGGGCGGGTAGCTCACGTCCAGCGCCGCCAACTGCTCCGCCAACCCTCGCGCGAACGACGGCTGTTCGGCGATCGCCGCCGAGAGGTGGTCGCGCAGCGCCTGGGTCTCCACCGACCAGGCCGCCATCAGCGCGGTCTGCGCCCGCGTGGAGGCCAGCAGCCGCGCCCCCACCGGATGACGCTCCCGGTGGTAGCTGTCCAGCAGGCCCTCCTCCGCGGTCCCCTTCACCTCCGCCGCCAGCTTCCAGCCGAGGTTCGTCGCGTCCTGGAAGCCGACGTTCAGACCCACCCCGCCGGTCGGGAAGTGCATGTGCGCCGCGTCCCCGGCCAGCAGCACCCGCCCCGCCCGGTACGCGTCCGCCTGGCGGGTCGCGTTGCCGAAGCGGGAGAGCCAGTGCGGCTCGCGGACGGAGCAGTCGGAGCCCAGGACGCGGACGACCCTCGACCGCATCTCCGCCAGCGTCAGCTCACCGGGGTGGGCCGCGCCCCGGTCCTCCGGGGTCACCCCGACGAAGCGGGTCAGACCGCCCGGCATCGGCACCGCCATCACCCCGCCCTCCGGGCCGAACCGGCTGACCGGGCCCCCGACCGGCGTCAGGTCCGCCACCACGTCGCCGAGCCACCCCCACAGGCTCGCGTCCGTGCCGGGGAAGCCGATCCCCGCCGCCTCCCTGACCGCGCTGCGGGTACCGTCGCACCCCACCACGTACCGCGCCTCGACGGTGTACCCGCCGGCCGGGCCCGCCACCTCGACGCGGACCGACTCCGGGCCCTGCACGAGGCCCGTCACCCGGTGGCCGCGCAGGATCCGCGCGCCCCGGGCGAGCGCGTGGGCCTCCAGGAGTTCCTCGGTGCGCGCCTGCGGCAGGAACAGCGTGAAGGGGTAGGGCGTGTCCAGGACCCGGAAGTCGAGGCGGGTGTCCAGGGCCCCGAAGTGGCCGGTGGGCAGGGGGAATCCCGCGTCGACGAACGCGTCCGCGAGGCCGCGCATCCCCAGGATCTCGACCGTCCGGGGGTGCACGGTGAGCGCCTTGGAGTGCGGGTCGCGCTCCGTCCGCGCCTCCAGGACCGTCACCGGCACGCCCTGCAGGCGCAGCTCCGCCGCCAGCCACAACCCCGTCGGCCCCGCCCCGACCACCACGATCTCTTCCGTCGCGTCCATCACACCCACCCGGCCTTTCTTGGTCAGTGACCAATTACTGAGGACAGCAGTAAAGTAGGTCAATGACCAATGAGCAAGTCCCACCCCGCGACCGCGCCCCCGCCGCACCCACCGCACCCGGCGCACCCGGCGCACCTGGCGCACCCGTGTCACCCAGCACACCTGACACACCCGCTTCACCCGCCGCCCCTGGCGCACCCGTGTCACCCAGCACGCCTGGCACACTCGCCGCACCCACCGCACCCACCGCACCCACCGCACCCACCGCACCCGATGGACCCGACACCCCCGCCACCCCGGCTTCTCGTACCCCCCGTACCCCCCGCACCCGCCTCACCCCCGCCGCCGTCGTCGGCGCCGCGCTGCGGCTGCTCGACGAGGAGGGGCTGGAGACGGTCACCACGCGGGCCGTCGCGGACCGGCTGGGCGTGCGCATGAACACCGTGCTGTGGCACGTCAAGACGAAGCGGCGGCTCCTGGAGCTGATGGCCGACGGCGTCGCCGCCACCATCGCCTACGACGACCTGCCCGAGGACCCGGCCGAGCGTGCGCGGGAGCTGATCCGCCGCTACCGGCGCTCCCTCCTCGCCCACCGGGACGGCGCCGCCCTGGTCACCGGGACGTACGCGGCCGAACCGCACACCCTGCGGTTCGCCGACTCGGTCATCGGCGCCCTCACCGAGCACACGGGCTCGGTGGAGACCGCGGCGCGCACCTGTTTCGCCCTGATCTACTTCACCCTCGGCCTCACCCAGGAGGAGCAGGCGCAGGCCGACGCGGACCCCGCCCGGCTGGCCGAGGCCGTGTCCAGCGGCCGCTACCCCGCACTGTTCGCCGCCCGCGCCGCCCTCACCCGGGAGACCTTCCCCGACCGCTTCGAGGACGGCGTCCGCCGCATCCTCGGCTGACCCGGGAACGGGCCGGGGCGGGCCGGGGCGGGCCGGAAGGCGAGGGGACACGGAGCGGCCGGGCACCGGTCACGGCACCCGGCGCCCGGCCACGGCGGCGACCCTCCGCCGCCCCCGTTCTCAACTCGCCGTGCAGGTGAGCCCGTTCACGCTCCCGCCGCCCGGCGCCCCGCCGAACCCGAAGCTCGCCGAACCGCCCGCGGCCACCGCCCCGTTGTGCGCGGCGTTGGTCACCGTCACGGCCGCGCCGGTCTGCGTGTACGCGCCGTTCCAGAGGCTGGTGACCTGCTGCCCGCCGCTGAAGGTCCAGCCCACCTTCCACGATGTCAGCGCCGTCGTCCCGGTGTTGGTGACCTTCACGTCCGCGTTGAAGCCGCTGCCCCAGTCGCTGCTGACGGTGTAGGACGCCGAGCAGGCCGCGCCCGTGCCGCCGCCACCGCCACCGCCTCCACCGCCTCCACCGCTCGGGAAGCCCGCCGCCTTGATGCTCGCCAGGTACCCGTCCTTCACCGTGTCGACCGTCTGCCAGTCGTCCTTCAGGATGCCGCCGGTGTCACCGGAGTTGGGGTTCCACGACCAGAACGTCCAGTGGAAGGAGTCCCCGCCGTACGTCGACGTCGGACGCAGGTACGTCACCAGCGCGGCCAGCCACTTCTGGTCCACCGCCGACTGGAGCGTCGTCCCGAACTCCCCCACCCAGACCGGGGCGATGTTCTGCTTGAAGATGTAGCCCCAGTACTTGTCCCAGATCCCCGGCATGTTGGCGGGGAACGAGGGGTCGCTGAACCAGCTCTGCTGGGCCACGCTGGTGGCGTAGTCGTGCGCCGAGTACACCACCCGGTTGGCGACGTTCAGCTGGACCGGGTACTGGCCCACGCCCATCAGGTTGCCGCCCCACCAGCCGGAGACGCCGTTGAAGGTCTGGACGCCCTCGACGAAGATCAGCAGGTCCGGGTTGGCGGACAGCACCGCGTTGCCCGCCCGCTGCGCCGCCAGGCGCCAGTCCGTCGCCGTGTCGCCGCAGCCCCAGCAGGCCGGGTCGTGCGGCTCGTTGTGGATGTCGATCCCGACGACGGTGCTCTGACCGGCGTAACGGGTCGCCAGCGCCTTGAGGTTGGCGAGCCACGTCGACTCCGGGACCGACGCGGTGTACCAGAGCGCGGACTGGCCCCCCGCGTCCGGGCGGTGCCGGTCGAGGATCACCTTGAGGCCGTCCTGACCGGCGTACGCCACCAGCTTGTCCATCACCTGGAGGGAGTTGAGGCCCTGGAGGTCGGCGTTCTTGCCGCTGGAGAAGTCGATGCTGTTGGGGACCGTGCCGCTCTTGAAGATGTCGTCGCTGTAGGGCAGCCGGATGGTGTTGTAACCCAGCGTCCGCATCTGGTCGATCATGCTCTTGTAGTCGCGGGACCAGAGCCCGTGGACGACGTTGTTGCTGGTCTCGAAGCCGAACCAGTTGATGCCCGCGATCCGCACGGGCTGCCCCGCCGCGTCCAGGATCTGCCGGCCGCTGGTGTGCCAGTACCCGGCGCCGGCGTCGGCGCGCGCCACCGTGTCGGCCGACGCGGTCGCCGCCCCGGCGGGCGGGGCGCCGGGTCCGAGGCCGAGGGCGAGCGGGAGCAGGAGCGCGGCGGCGCAGAGCAGTCTGCGCGCGCCGCGGAGAGTGGAACTGCCGAACGTGGAGCTGCGTGCCATGTCGCTGCGTCCTCTCCGGAGTGCGGGTCCGGACAACCGGTGGGAGCGCTCCCACCACCCGGGCACCTCCATGGAAGCCAGCTATCAGGGACACGTCAAGGACTACGGCGTCACGTGCGGCGCGCGCGGCGGCGCAGCCCGAGGAACGCGGCCACCACGGCCGCCACCGCGATCAGCCCGCCCACCTTGAACTCTCCCGCGCCACCGGCCCCGTTGCCCCCTGCCCCCTGGGAACCCCCGCTCGCGGAAGGGGACTTCGAACTGCTCACGGAACCCGGCGCGTCACGGACCTCGACCGGGCTGTCCTCGCCCTCGCTGCCGAAGAGGAGCTCGGTGCCGTCGACGGAGTACGTCACCGACTCGCCCTGCCGCTGGAGCGGGACGTCGAGCCGCCCGCCGCGCTTGATCCGGCCGCCGTTCCAGTCGTACCAGACGCCGCCGAAGTAGCCGCGCACGGCGAGCTGTCGGCCGTCAGGGGAGAGCGCCGCGTCGGTCGCCCAGAGGTCGACCGGGGCGATGGGCCGGAAGACGTTCCTGCCGGTCGGGGAGAGGGTGGCCGGGCCCTGGTAGAGGTGACCGCCGTCCTCGTCCTTGTCGATGATGTAGACGCGGCCGGTCTTCGGGTCGACGACCATGGACTCGGCGTTGCGCGGCTCGTCCTCGTAGGTGACGACGTACTGGGTGGCCCGGACCGTCTGGTCCTTCAGCGTCTTCGGCTCGGGCAGCCGGTAGATCCACACGTAGGGCCAGGTGCCGCCGAGGTTGTCGCCGATGTCGCCGACCCAGATCTGGTCGTCGGGCCCGATCGAGATCGCCTCGACGTCGCGCGGGGAGCCGATGCCGCTGAGGGTGACCCGGGCCACCGTCTCGCCGGTGCGGCCGTCGACGGCGTACAGGTACGGGCCGTCGCCGCTGTCGTTGTGGGTCCAGTAGACGCCGGGGTGGAGCCGGGAGGCGGCCAGTCCGCTGGACTCGGTGACGCGGGGGTCCTTGATGGTGAATCCGCCGTCGCCGTCGGCCGACGCCGGGGTCGCGGAGACGGCGGTCAGGGAACCGGCCAGGGCGGCGAGCACGGCGAGTACGGCGAACGGTCGGCGCATGGGCCAAGCCTGCCACTGCCGGGGATCGCCCACGGCCGCCGTCCGCCCCGGCGGGGGCCGCCGCGCGTTCGGCCCGGCGCCGTGCGGGCGGTTCCTCCCGGTCCGTCCCCGTGCGGGTGTCGGGCCTCACACTCCACCGCGGCCCCCGATCGTTCATCATGAGCGGATGCTCAGGTTCATGCCCGTCGGTGACTCCATGACGATCGGAAGCGCCGGTGACCACACCTGGCGGTACCGGATGTGGCAGCACCTGTGCGCGACGCACGGCGGCCCCTTCACCCTCGTCGGCCCGCGCGAGACGCTCTACGACAAGTCGGCCGACGCGCCGACCTCGTACGACTACGCCGATCCCGACTTCCCCCGCAGTCACCTGGCCGGCTGGGGCGAGGGGTGGGCGCACATGGCCCCGCTGATCGGCGACGCCGTCCGCGGGACCCGCGCCGACGTGCTGCTGGTCGCCCTCGGCCTGATCGACCTCGGCTTCTACACCGACGCCCGGCAGACGGCCGAGAACGCGCGCGCGTTCGTCGCCGGGGCCCGCGCGGCCGCGCCGCGGATCAGGATGGTGGTGCTGCCGGTGATACCGAACATCAGGTGCGCGGCGGACGAGTCGTTCGCCACCGAGGTCGCCCTCTTCAACGAGCTGCTCGCGAAGGCCGTCGCCGACCTGGACGAGCCGCGCTCACCGCTGCTGCTGGCGTCGCTGCCGCCGTCGTACGACATCCACCGGGACACCTACGACGGCACCCACCCCAGCCCCTCGGGCGAGCACCGCATCGCGGAGGCGTTCGCGGACGCCCTGCACCAGGGGTGGGGCGTGGGGGACGCGTACGACGGGGAGTGACCCGAGCGGCCTGAGCGCCGACTTCCCCCAACCACCCTGGACGCAGAGCAGGAGGCAGGGGTCCACCTGCGGATTCTCGTTACCTCACCATGCGAAGGCTTCGGGGGACGGTCCCGGCCCCGGGAAGATCTCGTCGAGAGCCGCGAGAAGCTCCGCGTCCAGGTCCAGGTCGAGGGCGCGCAGCGCCGAGTCGAGCTGCTCCTGCGTGCGCGGGCCGACGATCGGTCCCGTCACGCCGGGACGGGTGAGCAGCCAGGCCAGGGCGGCCTCGCCCGGTTCGATGCCGTGCTTGTCGAGCAGGTCCTCGTATGCCTGGATCTGCTCGCGCGTGCGGGTGTCCTTGAGGGCGTCGGCGGCCCGTCCGCTCGTCCGGCGCCCCTCCGTGGCCTCCTTCTTGAGGACTCCGCCGAGCAGCCCGCCGTGCAGCGGCGACCACGGGATCACGCCGAGTCCGTAGTCCTGCGCGGCCGGGATGACCTCCATCTCGGCGCGGCGCTCAGCGAGGTTGTACAGGCACTGCTCACTGACGAGCCCGACCCGACCGTGCGTCCTCGCGATCTCGTTCGCCTGGGCGATCTTGTAACCGGGGAAGTTCGAGGAACCGGCGTACAGGATCTTTCCTTGCTGGATCAGGACGCCGATCGCCTGCCAGATCTCCTCGAACGGCGTCGACCGGTCGATGTGATGGAACTGGTAGACGTCGATGTAGTCGGTCTGGAGCCGCTTGAGGGAAGCATCCACGGCGCGGCGGATGTTCACGGCGCTGAGCCGGTCATGGTTGGGCCAGGCCGGTCCGTCGGCGCCCATGTTCCCGTAGACCTTGGTGGCCAGGACCGTCTTGTCCCGACGCCCGCCGCCCTTGGCGAACCAGGTACCGACGATCTCCTCGGTGCGCCCCTTGTTCTCGCCCCACCCGTACACATTTGCGGTGTCAACGAAGTTCAGCCCCGCATCGAGCGCCGCATCCATGATGGCGTGGCTGGTGGCTTCATCCGTCTGAGGCCCGAAGTTCATCGTGCCGAGCACGATGCGGCTGACCTTGAGTCCGGTACGTCCCAGCTGCGTGTATTCCATGAACGCCAAGCGAACCCCTTCGAGTCCACTCCACGCAAGACGTCAGGCGGGCGGCGGGTACCCGTACGCCCCTGTGTCCTGGCCGCGTCCAGCCCGGCGCGGAAGCGCTCCTTGACGAGGCTGCGCTCGGGGCCCTCCCGGTTCCTCCCGCACTTCGGCTTCGTCAGTCCTCACTGCGAACCGCCGCGATGTTGCGTACGCGCTGCTTGAGGTCCGACGGGATCAGAACCTGAACCCGTCCGACAGGGTGCTGCCCCATGCCATCATGACCGTCCACGGACTTAGCCTGCGCGGCCGTCGTCCCCCGCACCGACTCGGCATGGACGATGGCCTTGACCCCTGCGGCACGGAGCTCCTTGCCCTTCTCGTGCCGAGTCGCCAGCTTGCTCCACCGCTCCCGGTAGGTCTCTCCGGTCGGGATCTCCTCCCAGGCGTCAGGTCGTGTGGGCTGGGCGACGAGCTGCTCGCGTCGCGCTTCCAGCCGCTTGTACGCCTCGCGGTACTCCTGTCTGCCCAGCTCGCCGGAGTAGAGGCCCGCCTCGCGGTCCTCCCGCAGGTCCGCCAGGGCACGGTTGGTTTCCTCGATGTCGCGCGTGTGGTCCACCCCCGGGCGGAAGACCCTCCGGACGATCTCGACGTCCCCGGCGGCAAGCAGAAACGCCTCCTCCACGGCGTCCTCCAGCGTGTGCGCCGCAATGCTCTTGCTTCCGGTCGGGCACGGCTTGTGGGTGGTCCGCGAGGCGCAGCGGTAGTAGGGCCAGTTACGACCGGGACCGAGATACGCGGGTTCCCCGCAGGTGCAGAACGCGACCCGCAGCAGGGGCGAACCGCCTCTGCGGTTTCCGTTGCGCCTGCTGGTGTTCTCGTCCAGCTTCTTGTTGGCCGACTCCCACTCACCCTGCGTGATCAAGGGCTCCGCACGCTGAAGAGGCTGGCCGTCGGCGCCCTGGACTACTCGGGTCCGCTTCACCTTCCTGCCGTCGACCATGACCTCCTCAGTCACTTCCATCTGCCCCAGGACAGAGCGGGAGCGCACGACCTGGGACAGGTTCGCTGCGGTCCAGCGGCTCCCCTTCGGGGGCTTGCCGCTCCGGATCATCTGAGCGTCCAGGGAGGTCGGGGTCTTGGACGTGTCCTCGTTGAGTGACTGCGCGATGCTGTTCGCCGATTCACCCTCGATGAGCCGGCGAACGATCTCGTGGAGCGTCCCGGCCGTGTCCGTCCCGTAGTCGTCCGGCACCAGCGTCCACCCGTCGCCGCCCTCCTGCTTCTCCTCGCGATACCCGTACGGAGTGCGGCCACCGCGCCAGCGCCCCTCCTTCACCAGGTGGTGGTAGGACGACTTCGCACGTGCCTTGATGGCTTCGAGCTCACCCTCGGCGAAGGACGCGATCAGGCTGAGGAGGAGCTTCCCCATCTGCGTGGTGAGGTCGATCCCGTCCTCGACGGTCGCGACCTCCTTGCCGTTCTTCTCGCACCACTCCAGGAGGGTGTGCACGTGCAGCACGCGCCGCGAGAGCCGGTCGATCCTCGAAGCGCAGAGGATGTCGTACTCGTCGGCACGTGACTCCTCCGGCGCGATCCGATGCTCGATCGCGCCGACCTCCTTCCCGATGGTCGAAGGCAGCCACTTGCCGAACTCCGGACGCTTCCACGGCTCCACCCCACCGGACACGTCGATGTCCTCGACCCACCCCACGACGACATGCCCCTCCTGGTCGGCCCATCGCTGGATGGACCGACGCTGACGCTCCGGCGATGTGGTCTCGTCCGACACCCTCGACAGACGGACCACACCGAGAACTCTCGCCATGCTCGTTCTCCCCTTCCCGGCATCACGTCTCGCGCACGGTCGAGCACGCTATGCGGTCGGGGTCATGACGGCAAAATCGCTCTTGGGACACCGTCAACGGGTGAGGATGGGGCGAGAAGAAGGGCCGCACCGAGAGCATCATCGGCACCTGGTCCGCCGAGGGCGGCGACCGCCGCGACAAGGTGGTGCTCGCCCTACGAGGACCTGCTCGACAAGCACGGTCCCGGTCGGCGGCCGGGCGCCCGGCCAGTGGTGGTGGTCGGCTACCTGCCGACCGCCGCCGCCACCGCGACCACCACGAACATCAGCACGAGCGCACCGGCCATGATCCGGTTCCGGGTTTTCGGGTCCACGCGGTCGAGCCTAGCCGCCCGTGCCGGACGGCCCCGCGCCGACCACCCCCGGCGGACCGGGAGCGGCCGGGCGCGGGCTCACGCCGTCGCGAGCTGCTCGTCGGCCGTCCGCGGCACGAACCTGACGTGCGGGTGGCCGCGGTTCCAGCCGACGGAGAGGCGGAGGTTGCCGACCCGGGTGAGGACCACGCCGATGGCGACCGCAGCCACCGCCGAGATGACACCGCCGACGGCGAGGCCCGCGCGGACCCCGTACGCGTCCGTGACCCAGCCCGCGATCGGGGCGCCCACCGGGGAGCCGCCCAGGAACACCATCATGTAGAGGGCCAGCACCCGGCCGCGCATGGCGGGGTCGGTGGACATCTGGATGCTGGTGTTCGCGGTGACGTTGACCGTCATGCCGAACATCCCGATCGGCGCCATCAGCAGCGCGAACAGCCACAGCGACGGCGCTCCCGAGGCGAGGATCTCGAAGGCGCCGAAGGCCAGCGCCGCCGCGATCATGACCCGCATCCTGGCCGTGCCGCGCCGGGCCGCGAGCAGCGCGCCGACCAGGGAGCCGACCGCCATCAGCGTGTTGAAGAGGCTGTAGGAGCCGGCGCCCGCGTGGAAGACGTCGTCCGCGAAGGCCGACAGGTAGACGGGGAAGTTGAAGCCGAAGGTGCCGATGAACCCGACGAGCACGATCGTCCAGATCAAGTCGGGCCGCCCGGCGACGTAGCGCAGCCCCTCGCGGAGCTGGCCCTTGCCGCGGGGGGTGCGCCGCACGGCGTGCAGGTCGCGGGCGCGCATCAGCAGCAGGCCGGTGATGGGCGCCACGAACGAGAGGCCGTTGAGGAGGAACGCCCAGCCGGTGCCGACGCCGGTGATCAGCAGTCCGGCGACGGCGGGTCCGACGAGCCGGGCCGACTGGAAGTTGGCGGAGTTGAGGCTGACCGCGTTCTGGAGCTGGTCGGGGCCGACCATCTCGGAGACGAAGGACTGCCGGGCCGGGTTGTCGACGACGGTGGCGAGGCCGACGGCGAACGCGGCGAGGTAGACGTGCCAGACCTGGACGTGTCCGCTGAGGGTGAGCGCGGCGAGCGCGAGGCCGGTGAGGGCCATCGCGGACTGGGTGAACAGCAGGGTGGGGCGCCGGGGCAGCCGGTCGACGAGGACACCGCCGTAGAGGCCGAAGAGGAGCATCGGCAGGAACTGGAGGGCCGTCGTGACGCCGACGGCGGTGGCGGAGCCGGTGAGGCTCAGGACCAGCCAGTCCTGGGCGATGCGCTGCATCCAGGTGCCGATGTTGGAGACGACCTGGCCGGCGAAGAACAGGCGGTAGTTCCTGATCCGCAGGGAGCTGAACATGGAGGACGCGCGCGGGCGCGCGGGGGCGGGCGGGGAGTCGTGGGTGGCCGGTGCGGGGGCGGAGTCTGCTCCGGATCCCGTACTCAAAAGGGTCGCCTCCTCGGGGGCTGGGTTACAGGTGTGCGAGCTTCTCCAGCACGGGGGCGGCGGCGCGGATCTTCGCCCACTCGTCCTCGTCCAGGCCCTCGACCAGGTTGGCGAGGAACGCGTTGCGCTTGGCGCGGCTCTCCTCGAGCATGGCCTCGGCCTGTTCGGTCTTGGTGACGACCTTCTGGCGCCGGTCCTCGGGGTGCGGCTCGAGCCGGACCAGTCCCTTGGCCTCCAGCAGCGCGACGATGCGGGTCATCGACGGCGGCTGCACGTGCTCCTTGCGGGCCAGCTCGCCGGGGGTGGCGCTGCCGCAGGTGGAGAGGGTGCCGAGCACCGACATCTCGGTGGGGCTGAGCGACTCGTCGACCCGCTGGTGCTTGAGTCGACGGGACAGCCGCATCACGGCTGACCGGAGGGAATTCACGGCGGCGGCATCGTCGCCATGGCTGAGGTCCGACATTCCTTTAGCGTAACTCATTACTCTCGCTAAGTACCAGCGGGAACGCACAGGCGTTCCCGTGACTCCGGCCACTGAATCCTTTCGTCACCCGTACGAGTGAGCCGGTTCCGGAAACCGACCCGCGGCCCGCGCCCGTCCGGCAACCCTCATGTACATGGGGACCAGCGTGCTCAGCCTGCGGATCGACGGGGAGCTGCTCGACCGGCTCCGGGACCATGCGGCCAAAAGGGGAATGAGCGTCCAGGACTACGTGATCCGGACGCTCATTCGGGACGACTTCGACGAGCGGTTCCACACCGCCGTCGAGGAGACGGACAGGTTCTACGGGGCCGACCGGATCACCTGACCCGGCCGGGCACCGGTCGGGTCAGGTGAGACCCAGGGCCGGCATCAGGTAGTAGAACGCGAAGACCGCCGAGACCGCGTACATCGCCACCGGGACCTCCTTGGCGCGCCCCGCCGCCAGGCGCAGGACCACGAAGGTGATGAAGCCCATGCCGATGCCGTTGGTGATGGAGTAGGTGAAGGGCATCATCACCATCGTCACGAAGGCGGGGACGGCGATGGTGGCGTCCGCCCAGTCGATCTCCCTGATCGATCCGGCCAGGATCAGGAAGCCGACCGCGAGCAGCGCCGGGGTGGCCGCCTGCGAGGGGACCATCGTGGCGACGGGCGTCAGGAACAGCGCGACGGCGAAGAGGGCGCCGGTGACGACGTTCGCGAAGCCGGTCCGCGCGCCCTCGCCGACCCCGGCCGTGGACTCCACGAAGCAGGTGGTGGCGGAGGAGGAGCTGGCGCCGCCGGCCGCGACCGCGATGCCGTCGACGAACAGGACCTTGTTGATGCCGGGCATCTGGCCCTCGGCGTCGGTCAGCTTCGCCTCGTCGGAGACGCCCATGATCGTGCCCATCGCGTCGAAGAAGCACGACAGCAGGACGGTGAAGACGAACAGGATGCCGGTGAGGACGCCGACCTTCTCGAAGCCGCCGAAGAGGCTGAACTTCCCGATCAGGCCGAAGTCCGGGGTGGCGACCGGGTTGCCGGGCCACTTCGGGGTGGTCAGGCCCCAGGAGGGGACCTTGGCGACGGCGTCGATGATCACCGCGAGGACCGTCATGGCGACGATCGAGATCAGGATCGCGCCCGGCACCTTGCGCACGATCAGCGCCAGGGTCAGCAGCGAGCCGAGGATGAAGACCAGCACCGGCCACCCGTTCAGGTGACCGTCGCCGCCGAGCTGGAGCGGGACGGTGGTCTGGGCGACGTCCGGGATGCGGGAGACGAAGCCGGAGTCGACCAGCCCGATCAGCATGATGAACAGGCCGATACCGATGGCGATGGCCTT
The DNA here is from genome assembly GCF_900091845.1 of Streptomyces sp. SolWspMP-5a-2. Taxonomy (GTDB): domain Bacteria; phylum Actinomycetota; class Actinomycetes; order Streptomycetales; family Streptomycetaceae; genus Streptomyces; species Streptomyces doudnae. The sequence goes on along the minus strand of NZ_FMCI01000162.1, from coordinate 15,692 downwards.
GCGCAGGCCGTACGGGACGGCGCTCATGACCCGCTCGCGCAGCCCGGTGGCGACCAGCAGCATCACGACGAAGCCCGCGAGGACCACCATGCCCATGGCGTCGGGCCAGGTCATCCGGGGCGCGAGCTGGAGCGCGACGACCGAGTTGACGCCGAGTCCGGCCGCCAGCGCGATCGGGACGTTGCCGATGACGCCCATCAGGAGCGTGGTGAACGCGGCGGTCACCGCCGTCGCCGTCACGAGCTGGCCGTTGTCGAGGTGATGCCCGTACATGTCCTTCGCGCTGCCGAGGATGATCGGGTTCAGCACGATGATGTAGGCCATCGCGAAGAAGGTGGCGAAGCCGCCGCGGATCTCACGCGGGAGCGTGCTGCCCCGCTCGGAGATCTTGAAGTAGCGGTCGAGCGCGCCGTACGCGGGCCGTGACCCCGGCTGCTCGGGGGTGGGGACCTGGGCAGGGGCCGAGGTGGACATGGAGGTTCCTACGAGCAGAAGTGGACAGAAGGAAACGGTTTCAGTATGAACATATGAATCCTGTAAACGCTATCTCCGCGCGTAGACACCAGCCACCGGACGCGACCGCGTCCGCCGACCGTTCCCGCGGCGGCGCCTCGTAAGCTGTCCCCATGGCGAAGTGGACCCCAACGCACGAGGCGCCGGAGCCCCTGGAGGGGCCCGTGGTCGCCACCATCATCGGCGGCACCCTCCTCTGGTTCGTCCTCTTCCTGGTGCAGCTCCCCTTCTACGGCTGGTTCGCCGACCACGGCCACACCTGGTGGGTGTGGACCTGCCTGGCCGGGGCCGGGCTCGGCCTGATCGGGATCTGGTACGTGCGCGGCCGGGACGCCGCCCTCAAGCGCGCCGCCGCGGCCGAGGGGCCGGCCGCCACCGACTGAGCGGGCGGCGCGCATCCCCTACAACCAGGGCATCACTCCCCCGTCCGGCCCCTCGTCCTCTGGACGGATCTTCGGCCCGCTCGGCGGGTGAAGCCGGGCGAGCGCACGTACCGTCGGACGCATGACGGACATCGACGCGGGCGCCGAACTCGACCCGGTGCACCCCGTGGCCCTGCCGGTCTCGGTGCACGGCCTCAGCACCGCCGAGGTCGCCGAGCGGACCGCCCGCGGGCAGGTCAACGACGTGCCGGTGCGGTCGAGCCGGTCGCTGGCCGAGATCGTGCGGGCCAACGTCCTGACCCGGTTCAACGCGATCATCGGCGTGCTCTGGCTGATCATGCTGTTCGTCGCGCCGTTCCAGGACAGCCTGTTCGGCTACGTCATCCTCGCCAACACCGGCATCGGCATCGTCCAGGAGTGGCGGGCCAAGAAGACCCTCGACTCCCTCGCCGTGATCGGCGAGTCGAAGCCGACGGTACGCCGGGACGGCGCCGCCACCGCGGTCAGCACCTCCGCGATCGTCCTCGACGACGTCATCGAGATCGGCCCCGGCGACAAGGCCGTCGTCGACGGGGTGTGCGTCGAGGCGGACGGCCTGGAGATCGACGAGTCCCTCCTCACCGGCGAGGCCGACCCGGTGGTCAAACGGCCCGGCGACCCGGTCATGTCCGGCAGCTTCGTGGTGGCGGGCGGCGGCGCGTTCCGGGCGACGAAGGTCGGCCGCGCGGCCTACGCGGCCCAACTCGCCGAGGAGGCCTCGCGCTTCACCCTCGTCCACTCCGAACTGCGCACCGGCATCTCCACCATCCTCAAGTACGTGACGTGGATGATGATCCCGACCGCGATCGGGCTCGTCATCAGCCAACTCGTCGTCAAGCAGCACGCGTTCAAGGACTCGGTGGCGCGGACCGTCGGCGGGATCGTGCCGATGGTGCCGGAGGGGCTGGTGCTGCTCACCTCGGTCGCCTTCGCGATCGGCGTGATCCGGCTCGGCCGCAAGCAGTGCCTGGTGCAGGAACTCCCCGCGATCGAGGGGCTGGCGCGCATCGACACCGTCTGCCTGGACAAGACCGGCACCCTCACCGAGGGCGGCATGGACGTCACCGCACTGCGCCTGCTCGGCGGTGCCGACGAGGGGTACGTGCGCGCGGTGCTGGGCGCGCTGGGCGAGTCGGACCCGCGGCCGAACGCGTCCCTGAAGGCCGTCGTCGACGCCTACCCCGCCCCGCGCGGCTGGCGCTGCGTCGAGTCGCTGCCGTTCTCCTCCGCCCGCAAGTACAGCGGCGCCGGGTTCAGCGAGAGCGACGGCGACTCCAGCACCTGGCTGCTGGGGGCGCCGGACGTGCTGCTCGCCGAGGACGACCCGGCGCTCGCCGAGACCGGGCGCCTCAACGAACAGGGCCTGCGGGTGCTGCTGCTGGCGCGGGCCGAGCGCGAACTCGACGACGCCGAGGTCGCCCGGGACGTCCGGCCCACCGCGCTGGTCGTGCTGGAGCAGCGGCTGCGGCCCGACGCGGCGGACACCCTGCGCTACTTCGCCGAGCAGGACGTGCGCGCGAAGGTCATCTCCGGGGACAACGCGGTGTCGGTGGGCGCGGTCGCCGGGAAGCTCGGGCTCAGCGGGGCGACGGTCGACGCCCGGCACCTGCCCGCCGAGCGGCGGGAGATGGCGGCGGCGCTGGACGAGGGCACGGTCTTCGGGCGGGTCACCCCGCAGCAGAAGCGGGACATGGTGGGCGCCCTCCAGTCGCGCGGGCACACGGTCGCGATGACCGGCGACGGCGTGAACGACGTCCTCGCCCTCAAGGACGCCGACATCGGCGTCTCGATGGGCTCCGGTTCGGAGGCCACCCGGGCGGTCGCGCAGATCGTGCTGCTGGACAACAGCTTCGCCGCCCTGCCCTCGGTGGTGGCGGAGGGCCGCCGGGTGATCGGCAACATCACCCGGGTCGCGACGCTGTTCCTGGTGAAGACGGTCTACTCGGTGCTGCTGGCGATCCTGGTGGTCTGCTGGCAGGTCGAGTACCCGTTCCTGCCCCGCCATCTGACGCTGCTGTCCACCCTGACCATCGGCGTCCCGGCGTTCTTCCTCGCCCTCGCGCCCAACAGGGAGCGGGCGAAACCCCACTTCGTGAAGCGGGTGATGCGGTACTCGATCCCGGGCGGGGTGGTGGCCGGGGTGGCGACCTTCGTCACGTATCTGATTGCCCGTCACCATTACACGGGCGCCGACTCGCTGGGCGCCGAGACCAGCGCCGCGACCCTCACCCTGTTCCTGATCTCGATGTGGGTGCTGGCCATCATCGCCCGCCCCTACACCTGGTGGCGGGTGGCGCTGGTCGCGTCGATGGGCCTGGCCTTCGTCTTCGTCCTGATCGTGCCCTCGCTCCAGCACTTCTTCGCGCTGAAGCTGGTGGGCGTGACGATGCCGTGGCTCGCGGTCGGCATCGCGGCGGTGGCGGCGGTCGTCCTGGAGGTGCTGTGGAGATGGGTCGACCGCCGCTTCGCCGTCTAGACGGGGCTACTTGACGTCGACGTAGTCACCCGCGGCGCTGACGGCGGGGGTGGTCGAGGTGCCCGCGAAGGAGTACCGGTAGTAGCCGTCGACGGTCGCCGTCGTCGTGGTCTTCAGGGCGCCCGTCCCGTTGGTCTTCACCGTCTTCAGCGTGGTGTACGAGGTGGCGGACTTCTTGCGGAACTGCAGCTTGACCGGCTGCGCGGTGTACCCGGCGTACTTGCCGGTCTCCCAGTTGGCGCGGCTCAGCTTGCCGGTGACGGTGATCGTCCTGCCCTTCTTCACCGGCTCCGGCGTGGCGTCCACCGTCAGCTTGGAGGCGCGCTGCACGGTGAAGGACTTCGCGGACTCCTTCAGGACGTAGTCGTCGTCCTTGCCGGTGGCGATCGCCCAGACCTTCCAGCCGCCCGCCGAGCTGTTGATCAGGTTGAGGCCCGGCGCCAGGTCGAAGGTCGACGTGCAGTTCTTGGTGGTGGCGTTGACGGTGGTGCAGGTCGCCCGCCCGTCGCGGCCGTTGGCCAGCGCGCCGGTGTCGGACGAGTCGATCGTCGCACCGTGGTACAGGATCGCCTGCGCCCAGCCGACGCCCGCGGCGTCCTTGACGGTGAAGGTGACCGTGACGGACTTCTTGGCGGTCGCCCCGACGACGACCGCCTTGCCGCCGTTCACGACGACGTTCGAGATGGCCGTGTCGCCCTCGGCCTCGTCCGCGTGCGCGGCCGGAACGGCGAGGGCCGACAGGGCGAGGGCGCCGGAGACGGCCGCCACGGTGGCGCGAATACGCATGTGCTTCCCCACGTAGAGGGTCCCGGCGCTCGTCGTCCCCCAACGGCGCGTCGCATCACCGGGACCCGACTGACATCAGTGAGCCGGACGGCTCGGATGATCAGATACGCGAGTGTGACGAATGGTTGTACGAGTGGTGGGGATTCTGTGTGACCTTTCCGGGCCGAGGGGGAACGGCCCGCCGTCTCAGTCGAACCAGCGGTCGCGGGCCAGCTCGCCCGTCCGCGACGGGTCCTCCAGCAGCGCCGCCACCTCGAAGCGGCGCGGCCACTGGCCGGTCGCCCACGCCAGGCCCGCCGCCACGCCCTCCAGGGTGGCCGCGTGCAGGACGCCGTCCCTGGTGAGACGCCAGTCCAACTCGGTGCCGTCGACGACCAGTTCCTCGTGCTCGACGTACCCGGCCGGGGTGCCGTGGCCCAGCAGGACCCGCACCGCGTCCGGCACCTCGTGCTCGGTGCCCTCGGAGTCCACCTCCGCCGTCACCGACTCGCTGAGCCTGCGCACCTGGAACAGCTCCGCCAGCTCGGCCGCCCGCGCCGGGCGCACCGGCAGCAGCGGGACACCCGCCGTGAACGGCAGCAGGTCGGGCGAGTCGACGACCATCGCCTCCGTCGCGTCCACCACCTCGACGCGGCCGTCCACGACCGCCCGCAGCTCGTCGGGGAGCGTCACCTGCTCGGGGTCCAGATCGGCCAGCGCGCCGTACAGGGCGTGCAGTTGCGCGGAGGTGACGGTGCGGTCCCGGTCGGCGAGCCGGTCGAGCAGCTCCGCCGCGCCGCCCGGCTCGTCCAGCAGGGCCGCCACCGAGGTGCGCACCCCCAGGGCGCGCAGCACCTGCTCGTCGTCGAAGCCGGTCGCGTCCGCCTCGTCGTACAGGCCCCGCAGCAGCGGGTCGCCGCCCGCCGCCAGCAGGCCCGCCGGGCGGCGGCCGTCGAGGACCGGATTGCCCCGCAGCCACCACGCCGTGTACGAGCGCACCGTCTCGTGGGTGCCGTCGGGCAGCAGGACCCGCACCGGCTGGGTGAGGGCGTCGCGGAACGGCGGGCGGGCCAGCATCGCCAGCGCCTGCGGCCAGTTCTCCTCGTCCACCAGGTCCAGGTCGCGCACCGCCACCAGCTCGGTCGCCACCGGCGGCACCGGGGACTGCGGGAACCGGTCCAGGACGTCCTCGCTCCACACGTCGACGGCGTCCAGCAGGCCCGCGTCGTCCGGCTCCGCGAAGTCGCCCTCGCGGGGGTCGAGTTCGTCCGGGTCGAGGACCACGTCGGCGGCCCGGACCAGGGCGAAGGCGGCGAGGACCCCGCAGGCCGCCAGCGGCTGTTCGCCCCACCGGTCCGCCAGCGCCTGTTCCACGGCGGCGAGTTCACCCTCCCGGATCACCCGCGCGAACGGGCTCCCCGGGAAGACCAGTTCACCCGCGGGCGCCAGCTCGCCGTCCTCGTCCCGCAGCGCCAGCGCGCCCAGCCACGGCTCGTCGCCCGGTTCGAGGGCCGCGTCCCGCGCCAACGTCAGGACCGTCTCGGCCAGTTCGTCCGCGTCCGGGGCGTCCCGCTCCCAGTCGAGGCCGCCGTCGTCGTCCAGGGAGGCGGCGACCGCGGCCCGCACCTGGGGCGTGGTCAGCACCGCGCGCGGGGTCGCGGGCAGCGCGCCCAGCTTCTCCAGGAGCGGGTGGGCCGCGTCCGGGTGGGCGACCTTCAGGCCCAGCCTGGCCAGCGCCTCGGGGTCGGCCGTCGCCTCCTGCGGGGCGGGCAGCAGGACCTGGCGGGGGCCGATCGTCGTCCTGCCGTCCGCGAGCGGCACCGGCAGCCCGGAGAGACGGTCCGGGTCCACCCCGGCCAGGCTCTCGTACAGGCGCCACCACCAGTCCGGGTCCTTCTCCAGACCGGCGAGGCGGTCCACCGCGTCCGCGAGCGACAGCCGCGCCACGCCCAGCGCCCGCAGCTCCGGCCTGCGTTCGAGCCCCGCGGGCAGCAGGGTCGGCAGCACCTCGGCGAGGACCCGCACGGTGTCGGCGCCCGCGCCCTCGACGATCTCGGCGTCCGTGGGGCGCAGCGCCCGCGGGAGACCGTCGTCGTCGGCGCTCTCCCCGGCGTCCGCCGCCGGGGGCAGGAACGCGGTGCGCGGCAGCAGGTCGAGCACCGCCTGGCGCAGGGCTCCGTCCAGGCCGCCCTGGCCGAGCGGTCCCGGCACCAGGTCGACGGCCGCCGTCGTCACCGGGTGCCAGGCGGCGAGGAGTTCCGTGTACGCCTCGGCCGCGCGGCCCACCAGGAAGTCGGTCAGCGGGCCGGGCGCGGTGTGGCGGCGGGTGGTGTCCAGCGGGAACGAGCCGATGAGCAGCGCCGGGAGGCCGAGCGGCTCGTCGCTCGGGGTGGGGGCGTGCACGACGGGGCTGGTGCGGGGGCGGGCCGGGGCGCCGTCGGGGGCCGTCGGGACCGCCCAGGTCAGCGACCACCGGGGGCGCAGGCGCTCCTCCAGCGGGCGGTCGGCGAGCAGGTCGGCGGTGAGGGCGCCCTGCGCGGAGAGGGTGCGCCAGCGGGTGGTGCCGTGCCGGGAGTCCTCGATGACGGTGACGGCGTCCTCGGCGGGGCCGGGAGCCGTTCTGCGCAGGGTGCGTTCGCCGTCCTGGGTCTCGATCACCACCTCCGCGAGGCCGGGCAGCGCCAGCAGGAGGGCGTCGTCGACCGCGTCCAGGAGCCGGGCCGCGAGGTCCGCCGCCGCGGGGTCGCGCAGCGGCAGGATGACGGCGGTGTCGTACGGGTCGGGGGCGGTGCCCTGCGCGGCGAACGGCAGCCGCAGCAACGGGAGATGACCGTCCCGGCGGCGGACCTCGTCGCCGAGGCCGGGGCTGTGGCGGGCGGTCTCGGCGGCCAGCTCGCGGGCCTCCGCCAGGGACCAGCGGACGCCCCCGTGGCGGCCGACCACCGCGGGTTCGTCGGTCACCGCGAGGACGGCCGCGAAGCCGACGCCGAAGCGGCCGACAGCGCCCTCGGCGGTGTCGCGCTTGGCGGAGGCGCGGAGGGTCGAGAGCGACTCGACGCCCGCCGCGTCCAGCGGGGCGCCCGTGTTGGCGGCCACCAGGACGCCGTCGCGGAGGGTGAGACGCAGGCGGCCCGGCACCGCGGCGCGGGCGGCGGCGTCGGCGGCGTTCTGGGCCAGCTCGACGACGAGGCGGTCGCGGTAGCCGCCCAGGGCGAGGTCCTCCTCGGCGTTGGAGTCCTCGCGGAAACGGGCGGGGCTGGTGGCCCAGGCGTCGAGCACGCCACGCCGCAGGCGGGCCGTCCCGAACGGGTCAGCGCCCTCGGGGGCGGGGCGCACGAACTTGCTCACGTTGGTTCTCCTCGTCGGCGACGACTGAAGGTACCGCGCCGGGGTGGTGGGGGTGGGGGGTGCGGGGGTGGGGCGACCGCCCCAGGGAGTTCGGGGGCGGCAACGCTGCGTCTGTCGGGGCGGGGGGATGCGGCCGCCTCTCGGGGAGGCCGAGGGAGTACGGCTACCGCTCGGGGACAAGCCGCTCGCGGTTCCCGGCGGCCGGACCTGGCGGGTGACCGGCCGGGCGGTGGATCGCGTGCCGGCCGGGGTCGGTGCCCCGCTCCCGTCTCGGCGGCGACCGGCGGTCCGGCACCGGGGGTCCGGCACCGGGGGTGGGACACCGGTGGGGTCGGACGCCGGGTCCGGAGGTCGGACACCGGTGCGGCCGGACGCTCGGTGACGGGGGTCAGGTCCCGCAGGTCGGGCGCTGGGTCCCGGGGTCGGGCACTGGGAGCCCGGCTCCGGGTCCCCTGCTCCGGGTGCCCCCGGTCTGCTCCCGCCCCGGCCCGTCCACCGGGTCGGCGCCGGACGCCCGGTGCGTGCCGTCCCCCGGGGACGACCTCCCGGAGTGGACCGGGGTGCCCCTGGAACCGCGTCCCGGGATCTGCCGGTGGCGCCCCGGTCGACGCGGGCGCGGGGTGGGGCGGAGCCCCCGGGATCAGAAGCGACCCGGGACCGGGCGGGCCCACCCCGGCCGGGGTGGAGCGGAGCCCGGGGGCAGGAGCGCCCCGGAGCCCGATGCGACCCAAGATCCGGTGCCCCGGGAGCAAGAGCGCCCCCGAAGTCCGGCGTGACCCGGGGCAGGTGCGCCCCGGGGGCCGGTGCGGCCCGGGGTCAGGAGTGGCCGAGGTCTGCCGGTGTGTCGTCGTCCCCGGGCGGGACCGAGCCCGAGTCCTGGGCCGGGCGGAGCGGGAAGGGGTCGACCCGGGTCTCGTCGACGACCGGCTCGGCGGGCTGCGGCGGTTTGGGCATCACCGCTGCCTCGGAGTGGCCGCCGCAGCCGTACGCCAGGGAGACCACTCTGCCGTCCGCCGGGGCGAACTCGTTGGCGCAGACGCCGAACGCCTGGCCCAGGGTGCCGCCGATGGGCTGGAGGAAGCCGCAGCTCACACAGGTGGCCGGGGCCGCCTGCGCCATCGGGGTCTTCGCGCCGAACGCGTCGTCCCAGCGGTCCGCCGCGATGTGCAGGCCGTACCGGGACAGCACCCGCGCCCGGCGCAGGCCCAGCTCCTCGGCGACCGACGCGATGGAGCCGCGGGACGGCGCCGCGGGCAGATGGGCCGGGACCACCGGGGTGACCTCGGCGTCCTCCGCCTCGACCAGCTCGGCCATGTCGGCGGAGAGCGGCGAGTTCGGCGTCGGCTCGTCGGAGCCCGTGTAGCCGGGGTCCAGGCGCTCGTCGTCGGTGTAGCCGGACTCCAGGCGGGCGTCGTCCGCGTCCGTGGGGAGCAGGTCGCCGGGGCCCATGTCGCCGGGGCGCAGCCGCTCGCTCCACGGCACCCACTCCGGGGCCAGCAGCGCGTCCGCGCCGGGGAGCAGGACCACCTCGTCCAGGGTGACGACCTTCGCGCGGGAGGCGCGGGCCACGGTGACGGCCCAGCGCCAGCCCCGGTACCCCAGCTCCTTGCACTCGAAGTAGTGCGTGACAACACGGTCGCCCTCGCTCACGAGGCCCGCGTGCTCGCCGACCACGCCGGGTGCGGCCGCCTCCTCCGCGGCGGACCGGGCGAGGTCGACGGCCTCGGCGCACAGGCGGTCGGTGGTGCGGCTTCGCGTTGTCGCTGCGCTCACAGGTATCGCTTCTCTCCTACGCCGTCTCTCGATGCGCCGGCCTGAAGGCGGTGGACGCGGACGGAGCGGACCGCAGGACCGCGTCGACGTCCGCGCCCGATCGCGCTCGGGCGCACCTCATCCACCCATTCTGCGGGATGACCGAGAGGCGCGCGGCCGAGAACGTTCGCCACGGCGCGCTACGCACGCTACCTGCTCGCGACCGCTCGGCCTACACCGACGGGACGTTTCCCGGCGACTCACCCTCCTCACCGACCGGGCAAGTCGCCTTCGGACGGCCATACGCGCGGTAACCACGCTACGAACTCCCTTCTCGGGGCACTATGACGGGGTGGCAGCCGCAAGGACGCCGCCGGACGCCGCCGACGTGGGCGAGATCCGGGGCAAGGGTCGTGGTGGCGGTTCGGGCCGGTTCGGCGGGTCCGTCCGCGCGATCGGCCGTGCGCTGCGCCTCCCGGTGACCGGCGCGGCCCGCGGGATCAGGAAGGTCACGCACGCCCACGGGGCCGGGGAGTCCGGGCTCGGCAAGCTGATCGAGCTGCACGCGGTGAACGGCGCGGGCGACGTCATGATCACCGTCGCGCTCGCCTCCACCGTCTTCTTCTCGGTCCCCACGGACGAGGCCCGGGGGCGGGTCGCCCTCTACCTGGCGATCACGATGGCGCCGTTCACCGTCCTGGCGCCGGTGATCGGACCGCTCCTCGACCGGCTCCCGCACGGCCGCAGGGCCGCCATGGCGGGCGCGATGCTGGCCCGCGCGCTGCTGGCCCTGATCATCTCCGGTGCGGCCGCCACCGGCAGCCTGGAGCTGTACCCGGCCGCGCTCGGCGTCCTCGTCGCCTCCAAGGCGTACGGCGTCGTGCGCAGCGCCGTGGTGCCCCGGCTGCTGCCACCCCGGTTCTCGCTGGTCAAGGCCAATTCCCGGGTCACGCTCGGCGGGCTGCTCGCCACCGGTGTGGCCGCCCCGATCGGGGCCGGGCTCCAGGCGCTCGGGCCACGCTATCCGCTCTACGGCGCCTTCGTGATCTTCCTGGCCGGAACCTTTCTCTCCTTCACGCTGCCGCCGAAGGTCGACTCGGCCAAGGGCGAGTCCTTCGCGCTCCTGGCCGCCGACGAGCAGCCCGGACAGGCGGTCAGGAAGCCGGGGCTGCGGACCGTCGGGACGGCCGTCACGCACGCCCTCGGCGCCAACGCGTCGCTGCGCTGGCTGTCCGGGTTCCTCACCTTCTTCCTGGCCTTCCTGCTGCGCGACCATCCGCTGACCGGGTCGAGCGCCGCGGTCTCGCTGGGGATAGTGGCCGTCTCGGCGGGGGCGGGCAACGCCCTCGGCACGGCGGTGGGGGCCTGGCTGCGGGCCCGCGCCCCGGAGATCATCGTGGTCGTCGTGGTCGCGTTCGTGCTCGGCGCCGCGATCACCGCCGCCGTCTTCTTCGGCGCCTTCCTGGTCGCCTGCCTCGCCGCCGTCGCCGGGTTCTCGCAGGCCCTCGCCAAGCTGTCCCTGGACGCGCTGATCCAGCGGGACGTGCCGGAGGCGGTGCGGACCTCGGCCTTCGCCCGCTCCGAGACGCTTCTGCAGATGTCCTGGGTGCTCGGCGGCGCCGTCGGCATCGTCATGCCGCTGAACGGCACCCTGGGGCTCTGCGTGGCCGCCGCGGTCATCGCCGCGGGGTGGCTGCTGACCGCGCGCGGGCTGCTCGGCTCGGCCCGGCACGGCGGTGGCGGGCCCCGGGTGGTCTGACCCGCGGGCACCACGCCGCACCCCACGTGGGGCCCGGGGCCGGGCCGCCCGATAGCCTTCGGCCATGACCTCGATGCAATCCGCTGTGCGACGCCGCCGCGCCGTCGCCGCCGTCGGCGCTGTTGGTGCCGGGCTGCTCGTCCTGTCGGCCTGCGACAAGCCCACCCCGGTGGCGACGATCACCGTCGGCAGCTCCTCGGTCAACGAGGGGGCCACCTGCGGCGGCGAGAGCGCGTCCCTCAGCTCCGCGCAGCTCGCGAAGTGCCTGAAGGACACCGACATCAAGTCCATCAAGGTCGACCCCGACGAGACCGTCCGCTTCGGCGTCGACCCGGCGATCGCCGACAAGCGCTGGACGATCCTGATGAACGGCCAGCCGCTCACCGAGGACAGCGACAAGACGTACCGGACCATCCCCGGCAGCGTCTTCTTCAACGCCCAGTACGGCGCCCAGGGCAACTCCACGCTGGTGACGATCAAGGCCGCGGACGGCAAGTCCAGCAGCCAGACCGTGACCGGGCTCTGGTCGTTCCGGCTGAAGAAGGACGACTGATCCCGCGGGTGCTCGTGGCCACCGCCGTCCCGGCCGAACAGGACGCGGTGGCACGGTCGTTGCCCGGCGCGCGGCCGCACGGGACGCGCCCGCCCGGGGTGCTCCCGCGCGATCCCGGCGCGGGCTTCGACCTCGTCGTCGTCGGCGTCGGACCCGGCAGCGCCGGGGCCCGCACCGCGGCCGCGCTGACCGCCGCCGCCCTCGCGGGCGACCCCTACCGGCTGGTCGTCTCGGCCGGCATCGGCGGCGGGTTCGCGCCGGACGCGCCGGTCGGCTCGCTCGTCGTCGCCGACGCGATCACCGCCGCCGACCTGGGCGCCGAGACCGCCGACGGCTTCCTGCCGGTCACCGACCTCGGCTTCGGGACCGTCACCCACCGTCCGCCCGAAACACTCGTACGTGACCTCACGGCCGCCTCGGGTGCCCGCCGGGGGACCGTCCTGACCGTCTCCACCGTGACCGGCACCGCCGACCGGGCCGCCCTGCTGCGCGCCCGCCACCCCGGCGCCCTCGCCGAGGCGATGGAGGGCTTCGGGGTCGCCGAGGCCGCCGCGGCCGCCGGTCTGCCCGTGGTGGAGATCCGCGCGGTCTCCAACCCGGTGGGCCCCCGGGACCGCGCCGCCTGGCGCATCGCCGACGCCCTCGCCGCACTGACCGGGGGTTTCGGGAAGTTCGCACCCGTCCTCGGGAGTTGGAAACCGTATGACCTCTGACGCCGCCCTGCGGATCGCCTACTCGCCCTGCCCCAACGACACCTTCGTCTTCGACGCGCTCGCCCACGGCCGGATCCCCGGCGCCCCCGCGCTCGACGTGACGTTCGCCGACATCGACGTCACCAACGGCCGCGCCGAACGCGGCGAGCTGGACGTCCTGAAGGTGTCCTACGCGGTCCTGCCCTACGTCCTGGACGAGTACGCGCTGCTGCCCTGCGGCGGCGCCCTGGGACGCGGGTGCGGGCCGCTGGTGCTCACCCGGGAGGCGGGCGCCGACCTCACCGGGCGCACGGTCGCCGTCCCCAGCGAGAAGTCGACCGCCTACCTGCTGTTCCGGCTGTGGGCCGCCGACACCGTCCCCGGCGGGGTCGGCGAGATCGTAGTCATGCCGTTCCACGAGATCATGCCCGCCGTGCGGGACGGCAAGGTCGACGCCGGTCTCGTCATCCACGAGGCCCGCTTCACCTACCGCACCTACGGGCTGCACAAGCTCGCCGACATGGGCGAGCACTGGGAGTCCACCACCGGGCTGCCGATCCCGCTCGGCGCGATCATCGCCAGGCGCTCGCTGGGCGCCGGGACGCTCACCGGGCTCGCCGACGCCATCCGCGCCTCGGTCCGCGCCGCCTGGGACGACCCCGAGGCGTCCCGCGGGTACGTGATGGAACACGCCCAGGAAATGGACCCGGCGGTCGCCGACCAGCACATCGGGCTGTACGTCAACGAGTTCACGGCGGACCTGGGCGAGGACGGCTACGCGGCCGTGCGCGGACTGCTCACGCGCGCGGCGGCCGAGGGACTGGTTCCGCCCCTCGGCCCGAACGCGCTGGATTTCCCGTGACCGAACCCGGCGGGAAGAAAAAGGGATTGGCCTAAACGTCGAGCTGGTCGGCGACCGCCCGCAGCAGCCCCGCGATCTTCTTGCCCGCGGCCTTGTCGGGATAGCGGCCCCGCTCCAGCATCGGCGTGATGTTCTCCAGGAGCGTCGTCAGATCCTGCACGATGGAGGCCAGTTCGTCGGGCTTGCGGCGCTGGGCGGCCGCGACCGAGGGCGTCGGGTCGAGAATGACCACCGAGAGCGCCTGGTCACCGCGTTGACCGGCGACGACACCGAACTCGACGCGCTGGCCCGGCTTGAGCGCGTCGACGCCGTCGGGGAGGACCGAGGAATGGACGAAGACGTCGCCGCCGTCGTCACGGGAGAGAAAGCCGAAGCCCTTCTCGCTGTTGAACCACTTGACTTTGCCGGTGGGCACGTCTGTCCTCGTCCTCGTACTCGTCGGAAAACTGCTTCGGGAAAGGGCTCTTGATAGCACTCGGGCGGGTCGACCACGACCCGCCGGTACCCAGGCTAATGGTCTTGGAGCGGGTGACAAGACGTCACCCGGTTGTTCCTCCGCGCTGGGAACTACCCTGGTCCCGTGCCTGACAAAACCCAAACGAATTCCGCCGCGCCCGGCGACCGACTGATCCGTGCCGGTGCCGTCCTGTTCTTCGCCGGCGCACTGGCCACCCTGGTCACGATGGTGCCGCTGTTCCTCGACACGACGCCCTTTCCGACGTACATGTTCGGCCTGAGCATGCTGATGGGCGTCGGATTCCTGGTCGCCGGGGCGGGGGTGCTCCGCTCGATCGCGGCGGGCCGCCGTCAGGCCCGCGCGGGCAGGTAGTCCTCGGTCAGCCAGCGCGGGAACGCGGTGAGGTCGGCGAGGACCACGTCGGCGCCCGCCGCGCGCAGCTCCTCGGCGCCGATCGGTCCGGTGGCCACCGCCACCGACAGGGCGCCGGCCGTGCGGGCGCCGCGGACGTCGCCGACGTGGTCGCCGACGTAGACCGCCGCGCCGTGCTCGCGCAGCGCCACCGCCTTCCGCTCGGCCCACAGGTCCCCGACGACCTCGTCCGGGTCGAGCCCGAGGTGCGCCAGGTGCAGCTTCGCGTTCGGCTCGAACTTCGCGGTCACCACGAGCGTCCGCCCGCCCGCCGCCCGCACCGCGTCGAGCGCCTCCCGGGCGCCCGGCAGCGCGGGCGAGGCGGCGACGGCGATCTCCGGGTACATCGCCCGGTACAGGTCCGCCATCTCCGGTATCCGCTCCGCCGGGAACCAGTTGATCAGTTCGTCGGCGAGCGGCGGCCCGAGACGGGTGACGGCGAGATCGGCGTCGATGTACGTCCCGGTCCGCTCGGAGAGCGCGAGGTAGCAGGCCCGGATGCCGGGACGGGAGTCGATCAGGGTCATGTCGAGGTCGAAGCCGACGGTCGGGGCGGCGGTGGGGATGGTCATATCGGCCATTTGCTCACACCTTGCGCTGCGAGCGCCAGAGCACGTAGAGCGCCGACAGGACCGCGGCCCCCCGCACCACCCAGGGCCAGGTCTGCGCGACGGCGTCGTTCATGTGGCCCTGCGCTATCGGGCTGCCCCAGCGTCCGTCGCCGCGCCCCCACAGCCAGACCACGCCCGCGGCCAGGGCCAGGCCCGGCATGCCCATCACGGCCCACTTGGACTCGTTCTGCGTCAGCCGCCTGGACAGGTAGGCGATCAGCCAGCCCGCGAGCAGCGCGACCCAGTAGCCGAGGGCCGCGCCGACGACGAGGAGCGCCGCGGCGGCGAGCAGCAGCGGGTTGCTCCAGTTCCCGGCCGGGAGCGGGACCCCGAAGCGGCGCCTGGGCACGGCCTCGGCGACCTCCGCCTCGACGGCGGTGGCCGGGCCGTCCGCCGGTGGCGCGTCGGCGCGCGGCCGCCCGTCGGCCGGTCCTTCGGGCTCCTTGCGCAGCGAGGGCCTGAGCAGTTCGGGGATCTCGATGCCCCCGACGAACCCCTCGACCTGGTCGCCCAGCGGCATCCTGTCGACCCGCCACCAGTCCGCCGGGTACGCCGACGCCGCCGGGATCCCGGCGGGAGGACCCGGGGCCTCGGGCTGCTCGGGGGCCGGGGGCGGGGCGGTCTGCTTGCCGGTGCGCGGGCGCGGCACCATCCGGCGCAGCCCCTTGGGCCGCTCGGGCACCGGCTCGTCGCCGTCCCGCTGCACGGGCACCTGGGCGGACGGCGGGCGCGGCCCCGCCGGTGCGGACCCGGCCGCGTCGACCACCTCGTCCGGGCTGCCGATCCGGTCCAGGATGCGGCGGACCGCGGCCGGGGTGTCGGCGGTGGCGCCGGACCGCCGCCGGTCGATCTCGTTGCGCAGCTCCGACACCAGGCGCATCCGCGCGCCGGACGGCAACTGCCGCTGCTGGGCCACGTCGCCGACGCGGCTCAGATACTCGTAGACGACCTGGTCGCTCTCGATCCCCACGAAGTCCCCTCCGGGGCGGGTGCGTTGGATACCCCGACGCCACGACGGTAGCGCAGGTCACGACAGACAGGGGGCCCGGTCCGCGGGGCGGTCGGCGCGCG
>NZ_FMCI01000158.1 GCF_900091845.1 Streptomyces sp. SolWspMP-5a-2 | reverse complement strand
GGGGTGAGGTAGGTCCCCCACTGCGGGAGCACGGCGGCCGCCCGCGCAGTTCCCCGCGCCCCTGGGCAGGAGCTGGTTGCGGCACACGGGCTCAGCGCGGCAACGCTGTGGCTCGTCGCGCAGTTCCCCGCGCCCCCAGGCAGAGGCTGGTTGCGGCACACGGCTCAGCGCGGGAACGCTCTGGCTCGTCGCGCAGTTCCCCGCGCCCCTGGGTGGGCGCGGGGCACCGGCATGCGCAAGTCCCCGGCACCCCTGTGCCCCAGGGCCGGACAACCCCCAGGGGCGCGAGGAACCGCGCACCCAGCCCCCACCCACCGCACTCTCACAACCGACCGCAGGACAACCCCCAGGGGCGCGGGGAACTGCGCGACCAGCCCCCACCCGCCGCAACCTCACAGACCGGCCGCCGGACACGCACCCCCGCCGGAGGCGCGTGTCAGGCGAAGACCACCGTGCGGCGCCCGTTCGGCAGAATCCGCCGCTCCGCGTGCCACTTCACCGCCCGCGCCAGCGCCTGGCACTCCACGTCCCGCCCGATCGCCACCAACTGCTCCGGCGTCACGTCGTGCCCCACCCGCTCGACCTCCTGCTCGATGATCGGCCCCTCGTCGAGGTCGGCGGTGACGTAGTGCGCGGTCGCCCCGATCAGCTTCACCCCGCGCGCATGCGCCTGGTGGTACGGCTTCGCACCCTTGAAGCTCGGCAGGAACGAGTGGTGGATGTTGATGATCCGCCCGCTGAGCTGCTTGCAGAGGTCGTCGGAGAGCACCTGCATGTACCGCGCGAGCACGACCAGCTCGACGTTCTCCGCCCGCACCAGCTCCAGCACCCGCGCCTCGGCCTCGGCCTTGGTGTCCTTGGTGACGGGGATGTGGTGGAAGGGGACGCCGTAGGAGCCGACCAGCTCGGCGAAGTCGGTGTGGTTGGAGACGACGGCGGCGATCTCCACCGGCAGCGCCCCGGTCCGCGCCCGGAACAGCAGGTCGTTGAGGCAGTGCCCGAACCTGCTGACCATCAGGACGATGCGCATCTTCTCGTCGGCCCGGTGGATCTGCCACTCCATGTGGAAGGCGTCGCCGATGGCCGCGAAGCTGGCGCGGAGCTTGTCCACGGTCACCGGCGCCTCCGCCGAGAAGTGGACGCGCATGAAGAACAGCCCGGTGTCGTGGTCGCCGAACTGCTGGCTGTCCTCGATGTTGCAGCCGGTCATGAACAGATAGCTCGACACGGCGTGCACGATGCCCTGTTTGTCCGGGCAGGACAGGGTGAGGATGTACTGCTCCGTGGGAGCGGCGGCGAGGCTGGACGGCTCGTTCATGCAGGACAGGGTCCCATACCGGACCCCCTCGGCCCCAGCCACCGGCCCCCGGTCCGGCCGCGCCCCGTCGCGCCCCGTCGCGCGCTACGCGGAGCGGGTCATGATGCGCAGCACGTCCAGCGTGCGCGGCGGCACGTCCGGGTCCTCGCCGTCGGCGACCGCCATCCGGACGTGGGCGTCGCGGGCCGCGCGGACCGCCTCGGGCCACGCCGGGTGCTCGACGTAGACGGAGACCTGGGCGTCGGGGCCGACCTGGTGCATGATCCGCAGCACCCGCAGCACGGCCGTGTCGACGAGGGCCGCCTCCTGGGAGTCCCGGAAGATCGTGCCGACGTACTTCTCGGCGGACCAGTTGTCCAGCCAGGTGTCCTCCACCAGCCGGTAGACGGCGTCGGTGACGTCCCCGTAGCCGTCGACCCCGGCCAGCCAGACGTCCCGCTGGAAGACGGGGTCGGAGAGCATGTGCAGCGCGGAGCGCACATTGCTGCGCCAGCGCCACCACGGCATGTCGTTCAGTGGCATGCCGCCCATGGTGGAGGAGCGACGGCCACGACGGGAAGAGTTCTCCGTACCTTGCACGGTCAACGATCGTACGTTCTTCTTGTCGCGCGTCCCACCGACCCCCGTAATTCACCTCGACGTCACCGCCCGACAACCGTGGGTCACCCACCGGTTGGCGATGTGGCGGAAGCGTGTGTGGACATGACCGGCAGGCGACGCACCCGCAGCCCCTTCCACCGCACTCCCCGTGGGCCCGCCAGGAGCGCCGCCAGGGTGGCCGCGGCGCTCGCCGCGGGCGCCAGCCTCGTCGCGGGGTGCGGGGTCGTGCCGGGCACCGACGGCACGGGCGGCACCGTCACCGTGATGACCTGGGCGCCGTCGGGGACCAGCGGCACCAACAAGCCCGGCATGCCCGCCTTCGCCCAGGCGTACGCCCGCTGGATCAACGCCCACGGCGGCCTCGGCGGACGCAAGCTCGAAGTCCTGACCTGCAACGAGCGCAACGACAGCGTGGCCGCGGCGAAGTGCGCGCGGACCGCCGTCAAGCGGGACGTCGTCGCGGTCGTCGGCTCCTACAGCCTCTACGGCGACTCCTACCTCCCCACCCTGGAGGGCGCCGGAATCCCCTACATCGGCGGGTACGGCGCCACCAACGCCGAGCTGACCAGCCCGCTCTCCTACCCGGTCAACGGCGGCCAGCCGACCCTGCTCGCGGGCCTGGGCCGGGAACTGGCGGCCGGCTGCGGCCCGGTGGTGCTGGTGCGCCCGGACACCATCGGCGGCGACGAACTGCCCCCGATGCTCGACTCGGGGCTCAAGGCGCGCGGCCACGCGGCGGCGGTCGACGAGCGGGCCGCCGACGACACCACCGAGTACGCCGTCCCGTCGACCCGGGCGCTGACCGCCGCGAGCGCGCGGCCCGGCGAGAAGGGGTGCGTGATCCCCGCGCTCGGCGACAGCACCGGCACCTTCATGGACTCCTTCCGCCGGGCCCGCCAGAAGTTCCCCGCGGTGCGGACCGCCGCGACCCTCGGCAACGTCGACCAGACGGCGATCAACGCGTCCGGCGGCGCGTCGGGACCGTACGAGGGCGCCTTCGTCACCGGCTGGTACCCGGACGCCTCGGACGCCCGCTGGGCCGGGATGAAGAAGGTGATCAAGGAGCAGGCGTTCGACGACAACCGCATCGACCCGGCGGACGCCGGGGTGCAGACGACGTGGATCGCCTACACCGTGCTCAAGGCCGTCGTCGCGTCCCTGGGCGGCGGCGAGGTCACCTCCGCCACCGTGCGCCGCGCCCTCAACGGCGGCCTCGCGGTCACCACCGGCGACCTCACCCCCACGCTGAAGTGGGGGTTCCAGGGCGAGTTGGCGTCCATCGGACTCTCCCGCCTGGTCAACGCCGAGGTGACCCTCCAGGTGGTCAGGGACGGCCGTCTCGTGCCCGCCCGCAAGGGCTTCACCGACGTGACGGACACCCTCCGCGACGCGAAGGTCAACTGACCCCCGGGCGAAACGTCACAGCTGCGTCGGCTGGCGCTCCGTCAGGCCGTACGTCTTGGCGATCGCGTTCCAGAGGCGGGCGGCCTCCGCCTTCTGCTCGCTCGCGGTGCCGCTGGCCGCGTTGCCCGCCCGGGTCTGCTGCGTGGTGCGGGCCTGGCCCTTGTGGCAGCCGCGTTTGGCACCGGTCTGGTCGGCCCAGGCCGCGTAGTGGTTGTCGGCGGACGCGGACGCCTGCCACGCCTTGGTCAGCGCGGCCGTCAGCGCCGCGTGGTCGGGCAGCCTGTCGACGGTGATCCCGGACAGCCGGGTCACCAGGCCGGTGCGCTGCTTGGCCGCGTCGCGCAGGTCGGAGGCGGCGCCGTCGAGGTTCTTGCAGGTCTTCACATCGGCGACGGCGCTGATCACCGACGCCCTGCTGTCCCCGCTGTCGGCCAGCAGCTGGTCGAGGGCGACCGCCTGCTGCTTGACCGGGTCGGCGCCGGGCGAGGCGGACTCCTGGTCGGCGGGCGCCGTCGCCGACACCGTCTGGTTGTCGCTGCCGCCGTCGTCCCCGCCCCCGCTCAGGAGCGCGCCCGCGCCCACCCCGAGGACGACGATGCCCACCCCGGCCGCCGCGATCAGCGGCACCTTGGACCGCGTGCGGGCCGCGCC
Organism: Streptomyces sp. SolWspMP-5a-2; assembly: GCF_900091845.1. Lineage (GTDB taxonomy): Bacteria > Actinomycetota > Actinomycetes > Streptomycetales > Streptomycetaceae > Streptomyces > Streptomyces doudnae. The sequence goes on along the minus strand of NZ_FMCI01000158.1, from coordinate 23,001 downwards.
GCGTCCGCGCTCCTCGTTCCTGGGCGCCGCCTGCTGCTGCCGCGAGGCGCGCGGCCCGGGGGGCGGCGCCTGGTGGTCGACGCGCGGCATCTGCTGGGTGGCGCCCGCGGGACCGTCCCCGCGGAACAGGTTGTCGAACTCGGCGGGCGGCTGCCGGTCCCCGCCGTACGACGGGTCGGTCACCGGCGGGATGTACTGGGTGGCCTCGGCGTCGGACCCGGACGGACGCGCCCCGGCCCCGGCCTCGGGCGGCAGCGCGCCGGGCCCCACGGGCGGGATCAGCTGGGTGGCGCCCTCGCTCGCGGGCACCGGCGGGATGAACTGCGTCGCGCCGTCCGCGGTGACCGGCGGGATGAACTGGGTCGCGCCGTCCGCGTTCGGGATCGGCGGGATGAACTGGGTGGCGCCCTCGGGGTGCGCGCCCTGCTGCATGTACTGGGGCGCGCCCTCGTCGCCCGCGACCGGCGGGATGTACTGGGTGGCGCCCTCACCCGCGAGCGGGGGAAGGGGCGCACCGAAGCCCGCGGGGGCACCGGACCCGCCGGGCCCGCCCTGCCCGTAGCCGTCCTGGCCGGTGGGAGCGCCGTACGCCGGGGGCGCGGCGTAGGGATCGGCGGCCCGCTCACCGGAGTAGGGGACGGGCGCGGAGCCGTCGTAGGGCGCGGGTGCGCCGTAGGGATCGCCGCCCGAGGGCTGCCGGGGTATCGGCGGTATCGACTGCGCCGGGTCGTACGGCGTGCCGTACGGAGCCGGGGAGCGCGTGTCCCGCCCGTTCTCGGGCGGCAGCGCCTGCGCGCCCTGCTGGTCGGCGGCGCCCCACTGGGGTCCCGACGGGGTGCCCCAGCCCTCGCCCGGCTGCGGGGCCGGGCTGCCGTACCGCTGCTGGTCGGCACCCCACGGTTCGTTCCAGCCCTGGCCGCCCTGCGCCCCGGCGTCCTGCTCGCCGTAGCCGCCGTGCCCGCCGCCGTGCCGTCCGGCGCCGCGGCCGCCGTAGCCGTCACCCGTCATGCCCGGCAGCAGGGGCTCTCCGCCGTCGGACGGCAGCACGATGCCTTCGCGCGGCTGCCGTGCCGAGGGCTCGTCGCCCTGTCCACTCTGCGTCACCGGGACTCCTACGAATGGGGGACCTTCGGAATCGTCGGCTCACGCTACCGGGTCCCCTGAGCCCCGTGCCACGCAGCTCAGTTCGTGACCTCCGCCGCTGTGACGGCGGTTACAGGGCCGGTCCCCCGGAAGGAACCGGCCGTTCGCCCCGCGTTCACGCCGCCTGGAGCTCCATCCGGGCCCCGAACTCCCGCACCACCGGCTCGTCCCGGTAGGGCTCCAGGCGCAGTTGGAAGTCCTCCAGGTACTCCGCGCCCCGGTTCGACCGTACGGACTCCAGGAGTTCGACCGCCTTCAGACCGGTGTGGCAGGCCTGCTCGATCTCCCGCTGCTGCACCTGCGCGCTGGCCAGCAGCACATAGCCGATGGCCCGCCTGCGGGCGCGGGTCGCGGGGTGCCCGGCGAGCGCGTCCTGCGCGCACCGCGCCGCCGCCTCCGCCTGCCCGAGGTCGCGGTGGCAGTGCGCCAACTCGTCGGCCAGGTACGCCGCGTCGAAGTGCGCGATCCACGCCGGGTCGTCCCCGCTCGACGGATCGGCGCCCTCCAGCGCCGTCACCGCCCGCCCGGACGCCACCTGCGCCGAGCGCGCGTCGCCCATCAGGGCGTGGCCGCGGGCCTCCGCCGCGAAGAACATCGCCTCCGCCCGCGGCGTCACCCGGCCGCGCGCGCCCTCCTGGGCCGCCCGCGCCAACTGGGCGATCTCACGCGGGTTCCCGAGCTGCGCGGCGAGGTGGCTCATGGACGCGGCGAGCACGTAGCCGCCGTACCCGCGGTCGCCCGCCGCCTGCGCGAGCCGCAGCGCCTGGATGTAGTACCGCTGCGCCAGGCCCGGTTGCCCGGTGTCGATGGCCATGTACCCGGCCAGCTCGGTGAGTCGGGCGACGGCGGCGAACAGGTCGCGCCCGACCGCCTCCCGGTAGGAGCCTGCCAGCAGCCCCGACACCACGCTGTTGAGGTAGTGCACGACGACCGGGCGCACGTGCCCGCTGCCGTACTGGTGGTCGAGGTCGACGAGCGCCTGGGTCATCGCCCGCACGGCCGCCACGTCGGACTGTCCGACCCGGGGGCCGGCCGAGCGCGCGACCTGGCCGTCCGGCGCGGAGATCAGCCAGTCGCGGCTCGGTTCGACCAGCGCGGACGCGGCGACCGAGGAGCCGGACAGGAAGTCCCGGCGCCCCACGTCGCTGCGCCACAGCTCGCAGACCTGCTCGATGGCGCCCAGCACCGTCGGCGAGAACTGCAGGCCCACGCCCGAGGCGAGGTTCTTGCCGTTGGCCATGCCGATCTCGTCGATCGTGACCGTGCGGCCGAGCTTGCGGCCCAGCGCCTCCGCGATGATCGCGGGAGCCCGGCCCCGCGGCTGCTGCCCTCGCAGCCAGCGGGCCACGGACGTCTTGTCGTAGCGGAGATCGAGCCCGTGCTCGGCACCGCACATGTTGACCCGGCGGGCCAACCCGGCGTTCGAGCAGCCCGCTTCCTGGATGAGTGCCTGCAGCCGTTCGTTCGGCTGTCGCGCGACGAGTGGCCTCGCGGCCATGGTGTACCCCCTGCGAACCCCTGGAGCGAAAAGATCCGGCCGTGAAGATCAATGCCCCGCGAACATGACGAAAATGCGAGGCTTGCGCGGATTGCCGGGGTGAAGGCGGACGCCGACCCCATTTCTGGCTACCCCGACCATGCGGCGGATCCTCCCGCGCGCCCCTGAACGTGCACCCATGCGCCCCGACCGCGGAATCGATGCTCCTCCCCCGCGCGCGGCGCGCCCGTAACTCCAGGTGGGTGCGGGAGTTGAGTGGACGTGGAAGAGACGATCGCGGGCACCGAAGCCGCTCAGATTCCGACGCGGCGTGGGGAATCGCTGCTGGAGACCGCCGTACGCTACGCCGAGGAGCGCCACTGGGACGTCTTCCCCGGCACCTGGCTGGAAGCCGTCGACGGGGTGCAGCGCTGTTCCTGCGGCGACGCCGTGTGCGCCGCCCCCGGCGCGCACCCGGCGCGTGACGACTGGGCGACGCAGGCGACCGGCGGCGCGACGGGCGTGCGGCGGATGTGGGCGAAGCAGCCCTCGGCGTCCATCCTGCTGCCCACGGGGCGGACGTTCGACGCGCTGCGGGTCTCCGAGAGCGCGGGGTTCCTCGCGCTGGCCCGCATGGAGCGGATGGAACTCGACCTCGGGCCCGTGACGTTGACGCCGGACCGGCGGATGCACTTCTTCGTGCTGCCCGGCGCCGGGGTGAAGGTGCCCGACCTGGTGCGCAGGCTCGGGTGGGCGCCCGCGTCGCTCGACCTCACGGTGCTCGGGGAGGGCACGTACGTGGCGGCGCCGCCGACGCGGGTCGGGTCGTGGGGCGCCGTGCAGTGGGCCTGCCGGCCGACCGCGGCCAACCGCTGGCTGCCGGACGCGGAGGAGCTGATCTCGGCGCTGGCGTACGCGTGCGGGCGGGACCGGTAGACAGGGCGGGGGCGTCGGCGCCTCCCGGGGGCGGGCGACCGGCCGGACGGCGACGGCGGGTGGTGGGGGCTCGTCGCGCGGTGTCCCGCGCCCCTTCGGCGCGGCCGTCCTCGCGGGGAGCCCGGCGGGCGGGGCGGGGAAACGTAGGGTGCCGGTATGACGATGGGAACAGCGGCCGTCCACGTGCGAGGGCTCTGGAAGCGGTTCGGGCAGCAGGTGGCCGTCGCCGGAGTCGATCTCGATCTGCCCGCCGGGAAGTTCATCGGCCTGGTGGGTCCCAACGGCGCCGGGAAGACGACCACGCTCTCCATGGTCACCGGGCTGCTCAGACCCGACCAGGGGAGCGTCGAGGTCGCCGGGCACGACGTGTGGCGGGACCCGGTCGCGGTGAAGGCCAGGATCGGGGTGCTGCCCGAGGGGCTGCGGCTGTTCGAGCGCCTGTCGGGCCGTGAACTGCTCGGCTACTCGGGCCGGTTGCGGGGGCTGCCGGGCGACGAGGTCGACAAGCGGGCCACCCAGCTCCTCGACGTCCTCGACCTGGCGGGCGCCCAGCACCGCCTCGTCGTCGACTACTCGACCGGCATGCGCAAGAAGATCGGGCTGGCCGCCGCGCTGCTGCACAACCCCGAAGTGCTCTTCCTGGACGAGCCGTTCGAGGGCGTCGACCCGGTCTCCGCGCAGACCATCCGGGGCGTCCTGGAGCGGTACACGGGCTCCGGCGCCACCGTCGTCTTCTCGTCGCACGTCATGGAACTCGTCGAGTCGCTGTGCGACTGGGTCGCGGTGATGGCCGCGGGCCGCATCCGCGCCACCGGCACCCTCGCCGAGGTCCGCGGCGACGCCCCCTCGCTCCAGGCGGCCTTCCTCGAACTCGTCGGCGCGGGCACCCGGGACACCGCGTCCGACCTGGACTGGCTGGGAGGCGGCCGGTGACGGCCGCCGGGACCGCCCCCTCGGTCACGTCCGTCCTCGTCCGCCTCAAGCTGTCCCTGCTGCGCAACGGGCTGCGGCAGTCCGGCGGACGGCGGGCCGCGTACGTCACCTCCCTCGTCGTGGTGCTGCTGTTCGCCGCGCTCCAGACGCTCGGACTGGTCGCGCTGCGCGGGCACGCGCACGTGGAGTCCGTGATCGTGCTGCTGGTCGCGGTGCTGGCGCTCGGCTGGGCGGTGATGCCGCTGTTCTTCCCGAGCGGCGACGAGACCCTCGACGCGACGCGTCTGGTGATGCTGCCGCTGCGGCCGGGGCCGCTGGTGCGGGCGCTGCTCGCCGCCTCGCTGGTCGGCATCGGACCGCTGTTCACGCTCTGCCTGCTGCTCGGTTCGGTGGTCGCCCTCGCGCACGGTGCGGCGGCGGCCGTCACGGGGGTGCTGGGGGTGGCGCTGGCGCTGCTGGTGTGCGTGGCGCTCGCGCGGGCGGTGGCCGCCGCCAACGTCCGGCTGCTGAGCAGCCGCAGGGGCCGCGATCTGGCGGTGCTGAGCGGGCTGGTGATCGCGGTGGGCGCGCAGGTCGTCAACTTCGGCGCGCAGCGGCTCGGCGTGAGCGGGCTCGCCCAGCTCACCCCGGTCGGGGACGTGCTGCGCTGGGTGCCGCCCGGCTCCGCGATCGCGGCCGTGGACGCGGTGAGCAGGGGCGCGTACGGGACGGCCGCGGCCCAACTGGCGCTGTCCTGCGCGGCGCTGGCCGGGCTGCTCGCCCTGTGGGCGCGGCATCTGACCCGGCTGATGACCTCGCCCGACGGCTCCACCCTGAACGCCGCGGGGCCGCCCGACCGGGAGCGGGCCGCGGGCGGCCGGGGCGCCGGGGGCCTGGCCGGGCTGCTGCCCGCCGGGCGCACCGGCACGGTCATGGAGCGCAGCCTGCGCTACGTCTGGCGGGACCCGAAGACCAAGGCGGCCTGGGCGACGTCGCTGGCGATCGGGCTGATCGTGCCGGTGTTCAACGCGGTGCAGGGCACGGGCACGATCTACTTCGCGTGCTTCGCCGCGGGCATGCTCGGCGTGCAGATGTACAACCAGTTCGGGCAGGACACCTCGGCGTTCTGGATGGTCGCGGCGACGATCTCCGACGGGCGGGACGCCTATGTGGAGCTGCGCGGGCGGGCCCTGGCGCTGCTGGTGATCACCCTGCCGTACGCGGTCGTGGTGACCGTGCTGACGACGGCGCTGCTCGGCGCGTGGACACGGCTGCCGGAGGTGCTCGGGCTGTCGCTGGCGCTGCTCGGGGCGATGCTGGCGACCGGCGCCTGGACGTCGGCCCGCTTCCCGTACTCCATCCCGCAGGAGGGCTACAAGAACGTGGCCCCCGGGCAGGCCGGGCTCGCCTGGATCTCGATCTTCGGCGGGATGGTCGCGGCGGCCCTGCTCTGCTCGCCGGTGATCGCGGTGACGATCTGGCTGAACGTGTCGGCGGGCGGGGACCGCCACCTCTGGCTGCTGCTGCCGCTCGGCGCGGCGTACGGGGCGGGCGTCGGCTGGGCGGGGCTGCGGCTCGCCGCGCCGCGCACGGCGAACCGCCTGCCGGAGATCCTGACGGCGGTCAGCAAGGGGTGAGCGGCCCGCCCGCGGTCAGCCCGTGCGGTCGGTGAGCACCTGGGCGAGGAAGGGCTCGATCGCCGCCCGCCACCCCTCGGGCCGGTCGTAGTGGACGAGGTGACCGGCGTCGGCGACCTCCGCGTACTGGCCGCGCGGCAGCACCCGGACCATCTCCTGGGCCTCGGCGCGGCCCAGCTCGCCGTCCAGGCCGCGCACGACCAGGGAGGGGCATCTGACCTGGGCCAGCTCCTCCCAGTGGGCGTCCAGGACCCATGCCTCGCGGGAGGTGAGCATCTGCTCCGGGTCGAAGACCGGGTACCAGCCGTCCTGCGCCTCGCGCATCACCTCGGCGTAGAACTCGCCGCGGGCCCGGTGCGGGCGCTCCACCCAGGGGTCGTCCTCGCCGAACCACTTGCGGACGTCGGCGAGGGTCGCGAAGGGGACGGGCCAGGCCCTGAACCAGTCGGCCCACTCGCGCTGCGAGGCGGCGCCGAGCGCGGAGGCCCGCATGTCCAGGATGATCAGGCCGCTGACCAGGTCGGGGCGTCTGGCGGCGAGCTGCCAGGCGGTCAGCGCGCCCATGGCGTGGCCGACCAGGAGGGCGGGCCCGAGCCCGAGCTGTTCGATGGCGGCCTCGGCGTCCGCGATGTACGCCTCGCGGGTGTAGGCGCCGTCGGCGGGTTTCTCGCTCTGGCCGTGGCCGCGCTGGTCGAGCGCTACGGCCCGGAACCGCGCGGAGAGCCAGCGGGCGGTGGACGCCCAGTGCGAGGCCCGGCCCATCAGCCCGTGCAGCAGCAGGACACCGGGGGTGTCCGGGGTCCCGGTGGCCGGCGGGGCGGGCGCGGTTTCGCGGCCGGCGGGGGCGGGCTGCGCCGGGGCGTTCGGGTCGATCACCCGCAGGCAGGGTTCGGGCGGGACGCCCCGGGGCTCCTGGGCCGCCGCGAGCCGCCGGTCCCGCCGGGGACGGTCCCGCGGGGCGGACTGGTCCGGTACGAGTCTCGCCGGTTCGCCCTTCGGCGGGTCTCCGAACTCCCACGCGGCGAGCCGTACCCCGCCCGCGCCGGTCACCTCGATGCGCCGCGCCATTGGTCCTGGCACCCCCTCGCTTTGGTGGGACCGCTCCCGCTCGGTGCGGGCTGCGGACCTCGGCCCGGCCGCCCGCTCTGCGTCGGCCGCCGTACCGTGCGGCCCGCGACACCCCCCAGATTATCGAATGCGTATTCGAAAATGCTCTTTCTGCGGTCAACACCCCTCGTTCGAGTGACCGCCCGCCAGGAATGATCGCCACCAGGGAGGGGAGATCTTCAGCGGGAGGCGGACCGCTCGGGGAAAACGGTCCGAGGGGAATGACCCTGGGAGCTCGGGGCTCCGGGTCAGCACAGGGGAGGACGGGCCCCGGCGCCGCAAGGCGCCGGGGCCTTCACCGTGTCTGCGGCACATCCGCCCGCCCCCTCCAGGTCATATGCCTCAGCGCAAGCCTGGCACGCGAATCGCCGGAGCGCTGCGATTCGACGCACAGAATTCCGTTATTCGACGAGATCGCCGACGGGAGTCACCGGGGGTACCAACCGCTCCCCCGGACACGGCAGTTGACCGGCGCCCCGCAGGACACCACGCAGGGTGACGAGCGGGTGGTCAGCGCTTGGCGACGAAGACGTGCGAGGCGACGTCCGTGTCCAGCTCGGCGGCCTCGCCGCCGCTGCCCACCAGCACGCCCCCGGCCGACTCCGTCACGCTCACCACCGAGCCGGGCTGCACCCCCGCCCGGCGCAGCGTGTACATCAGCTGCGCGTCGGTCTGGATGGGCTCGCCGATGCGGCGCACCACCACCGTCTTCCCCTCGGTGCCCGGGTCGAGGTCGGCCAGCGAGACCATGCCCTCGTCCAGGAAGGGGTCGGCGCCGTCCTTCTCGCCCAGCTCCTCAAGACCCGGGATCGGGTTGCCGTACGGCGACTCGGTCGGGTGGCGCAGCAGTTCGAGGACGCGGCGCTCCACCGCCTCGCTCATCACGTGCTCCCAGCGGCACGCCTCGGCGTGCACCTGCTCCCACTCCAGGCCGATCACGTCGACCAGCAGGCACTCGGCGAGCCGGTGCTTGCGCATCACGCGGGTGGCGAGCCTGCGGCCCTCGTCGGTGAACTCCAGGTGGCGGTCGCTGGCGACGGACACCAGGCCGTCACGCTCCATGCGGGCCACGGTCTGGCTGACCGTGGGACCGCTCTGGTCCAACCGTTCGGCGATCCGGGCGCGCATCGGGACCACACCTTCCTCCTCCAGCTCCAGGATGGTGCGGAGATACATCTCCGTGGTGTCGATCAGTCCGGACATGTGTGCCCCTCGATGAGATCTGCCGGAAGCGCGGCGGCTTCCCGGCGCGTGCGCTGGCCCTGGCCTCAATTCTGACGCATACCACCGACAACCGTGCCGTGCCAGGGAGACCGCGGGCCCGCGGGCGGATGCGCGGCGGCCCCGCTCCGCGTGCGGGCCGTCACGGTGAGCGCGCACGGACCACCGTACGCCCCCGTATTGACAGGGCGCCGGTGCAGACCGCACCGTGATCCGCGACACAGGCACGGGCACCGCACGGACGCAGCCCCGAAAGGACCCGCATGAGCGACGCCACACTGGCCGGGCAGTTCTTCGACGCCGCGATCGACCTGCTGCGGAGGGCACGGGACGAGGAGGCGGAGCGGATCGCCGAGGCAGGGGCGCTGCTCGCGGACACGGTGGAGTCCGGCGGGCGGCTGTTCGCCTTCGGCGCGGGCCACTCCTCGCTCGCCGCGCAGGACGTCGTCTACCGGGCGGGCGGTCTCGCCCTGATGAACCTGCTCGCGGTGCCGGGGGTGGTCGGCGTGGACGTGATGCCGGCGACGCTCGGCTCGGCGCTCGAACGGGTCGACGGCCTCGCGAGCGCCGTCCTGGACAGCTCGCCGCTGCGCGCGGGCGACGCCCTGGTGATCGTCTCCCTCTCCGGGCGCAACGCGCTGCCGGTGGAGATGGCCCTGACCGCCCGCGCGCGCGGCGTGCGGGTGATCGGCGTGACCTCGGTCGCCTACGCCGGGCAGACGTCGTCCCGGCACACCTCGGGGACGTACCTGAAGGACCACTGCGACGTCGTCCTGGACTCGAAGATCGCGGTCGGGGACGCCGAGCTGACCCTGGACACCATCCCGGCGCCCTTCGCCCCCGCCTCCACGGTCGTCACCTCGGCGCTGCTCCAGGCGGTCGTGGCCACCGCGGCGGGCGTCCTGGCCGACCGCGGCACCGAGCCCCCGCTGCTGCGCTCCGGGAACGTCGACGGCGGCCACGAGTGGAACGGCCGCGTGATGACGGAGTACGGCGACCGGATCTTCTACCGCCGCTGAGCGCCGCCCCCGGCACGGCGACGGGCCGTGCCGGGTGTCCCGCGCCGGCCTCTCCGGGAGCCGGGACGCGCCCCGATCCGCTCAGTCGCGCTCCCCGCCCTCCAGGGCTCCGGCCAGGTCGAGGGCGGTGGCGATGCGGACGGCGACGTCCTCCGCGTAGGCCGCGTCCGCCCGTTCGAACTGGGCGCGACCCGCCCCGCGCAGAAACGTCACGACCCCGAGCGTCCTGCCCCGGCTGCGCAGCACCGCGCACAGCGCGTGGACCGCGTCCGGCGGCCAGCGGCGCGCGGTGGCCCACTCCCTGGCCTGTTCGGGCGCGGCCGAGCCGCTGCCCGCGCGGACCGAGCCCGCGCGCTCCACGCACTGCAGGGCCGGGTGTCCCGGCCCGTAGCGGACCGGCAGGCCCGCGCGGCCGGTGAGCAGGCTCGGCCCGGGGCCGCCGGAGGGGGTCGCGGCGACCCGCACCAGGCGGACCGGTCCGGCCGGCTCGCCGTCGGTGAGGCAGCCGCCCGCGATCCGGTCGATCACGGCGTGGTCGGCGAAGCCCGCGAGGGCGAAGTCCAGGTGGACGGTGGCCGCCTCGGCGGGGTCCTCGCACTCGGCGGCGGCCCGCGCGGCGCGGTGCAGCTGGTTGGAGCGGAAGCGCAGCAGCGCCGCCTCCTGCTCGTTCTGCTTGGCCTCGGTGACGTCCTCGAAGACCCAGCCGACGCCCAGCGGAACCGGTTCTTCCGCGAGCGGTGACGCCAGCCGGACGAAGCCGCACCGCCAGCACCTGCGCTGCTCGCCCTCGGCGGTGCGCACGCCCACCCAGAACTCGGCGAGCGCGGGCGGCGCCCCCTCGGCCAGGACGTGGGTGAGGGCGCTCTCCAGCTCCTCGACGCCGTGCGCGAGCAGGTCGCCGAGGGGGCGGCCGAGGGCGGAGGAGCGGCCGATGCCCAGGGCGCGGGCCGCGTGCGCGTTGACCACGGCGGGGCGCAGGTCGGCGTCGATGAGGACGACGCCCCAGGACGCGTCGGCGAACAGGGCCTCGCTGAGGGCGATCGAGCGTTCCAGGTCGATCTGGGCGTGGACCTCGCTGAAGGCGCAGTAGACGCCCGCGGAGTCGCCGCCGGGTCCGCGCACGGCGGCCGACTGGGTGCGCACCAGCACCCGTCCGCCGTCCTTGGTCAGCAGGGCGAACTCGTGCACCTGGCGGCCGTGCGCGTCCATGGCGGACATCAGGCGCCGCTGGACCTCGTCGGCGTCCGCCGGGCGCACCGCCCAGCCCGCGAACCCCTTGCGCCCCACGGCCTCGGCCGCGCTCCAGCCGAGGATGCGCTCGGCCTCGCGGTTCCAGTGGGTGACGACGCCGTCGGCGTCCAGCGCGCACAGGGCGGCGTCCATCCCGTCGAGCAGGGCGGCGAGGAGGTCCGCGCCGTCGGGGCCCTCGGGACCCGCCCGTTCGGGCTCGTCGGGGCCCAGTGCGTCGGTGGTCCCACCACGCCGGGAAGCACTCACCTGGACCCCCTGCCAAGCTGCGTCCGCACGTACGGCGCGTCGGTTCGCTCACTCGCCATCATCTAACTGGAACGTGACGCAGGGCACACCGGGTTCCCCGAGATTGCAGGTAATCGTTGTGCCGCACCGCGCCCGCCCCCGCCTCCCTCGTCGTCAGGTCGATCCACAAGCCGGTCCGCGAGCTGATCCACGAGCCCGGTCCGCCGGTCCGCCGTGCCGGGTTCCCGGCCTCCGGGGGGACCACACGAAGATCAGTCACCTCTTCAGCGAACATCGCCCACCGGCGCGCGTCAACGGGGCACCGTGGTGCGGGGGCGCACGCCGGTCCGCGGCGCGTCGCACCCGTCACCGTGTCATGTACGCAACGTGACTGGGCGCCTCCGCGGTGCCCCGGACGCGCCCGTCGGCACCGCCCGGAAAAAACGGTTGATCGATGGGCGCCGCCTTCCTAGGGTGGTCGTACACGAGAAGGGAGGTGGTTCGGCAGATGTATGCAGACCGGACGCGTGAGGTGACTGCGGGCTAGCGCCCGTCACCACACCGAGTGCGGTGCCGGACCGGCACGTGACAGACGCGTGCAGCCGGCCCAATCCCAGCAGTCACCCGACCCGCGAACTCGCCGGTACGTCCGGCCGGCTCCCCCGCCGCACGGCGGAGGAACCCGAGTTCGCGGGTCGTCTGCGTGCGCGGGCCGCCGTCCGCGGGTCCCGCGCGCACGGGCCACCGGCCGTCCCGGCCGCTCCCGCCGGGGCCGTCGCCGCTCGCAGTACGCTTCCGTCATGGTTCCGCTCGTTCGACGCCGCCACGTGGACTTCCACCGCGTCACGAGCACGGGCTGTCGGCGCTCCGCCTGACCCCGGGCCCCTCTCCCGCACCGCCCGCACCTCTCTCATCCATCGGCTCCGGCGCCGCGTGCCCACCCATGGCCGGCGCCCGGGTCCCCGTACACCCGCGGACACATCTGATGACGCTCTCCTCGACGACCCCGTCGTACGACCAGCTCCCGATCATCGACCTGTCGGCCGCCGACCGCGGCCCGCAGGCGCGTTCCCTGCTCCACGCCCAACTGCACAGCGCCGCCCACGACGTGGGGTTCTTCCAGCTCGTCGGGCACGGGGTCACCCCGGACCTGACCGCGCGGCTGGTGCGGGCCACCCATGACTTCTTCCGCCTCCCGGAGGCCGACCGGCTGGCCCTGGACAACGTCAACTCGCCGCACTTCCGCGGCTACACGCGCACCGGGGACGAGCGCACCGGCGGCTCCCGCGACTGGCGCGACCAGCTCGACATAGGCGCCGAGCGGCCCGCCAGGGTGCCCGGCCCCGGCGAGCCCGCCTACCTGTGGCTCCAGGGCCCCAACCAGTGGCCCGCCGCCCTGCCCGGACTGCGCGCCGCGGCGCTCGCCTGGATCGACCGGCTGAGCCTGGTCGCGCGGCGGCTGCTGCACGAGCTGCTGACCGCGATCGGCGCCCCCGCCGACTTCTACGACCCGGTCTTCGGCGCGGACGCCCACCCGCACCTGAAGCTGGTGCGCTACCCCGGCAGCGCGGGCGACGGCGCGGACCAGGGCGTCGGCGCGCACAAGGACTACGGCTTCCTGACGCTGCTGCTCCAGGACCGGGTGGGCGGTCTCCAGGTGCAGCGCGAGGACGGCCGGTTCCACGAAGTGCCGCCGCTGGAGGGCGCGTTCGTGGTCAACCTGGGCGAGCTGCTGGAGGTCGCCACCGACGGCTACCTGGTCGCCACCAACCACCGGGTGGTGAGCCCGCCCGGGGCGACGGAGCGCTTCTCGGTGCCGTTCTTCTACAACCCGCGGCTGGACGCCCGGATCGCGCCGCTGCCGTTCCCGCACGCGGCGGCGGCGCCCGGGGTCAGCGACGATCCCGCCAACCCGCTCTTCGCTGAGTACGGCTACAACGAGCTGAAGGGCAAGCTCCGCGCCCACCCGCTGGTGGCCCGCCGTCACCACGCCGGGCTGCTCGCCTCCGCCTGACCCGGCCGGACGCCCGCAGGGGGCGCACAAGGGGGCGCAAACATTCGGGTCACACTCCCCTCGCGCGCCCCCCGGGCGCGCCGCGACCGCCGTCGGCGGCCGCCCGCGTCACCGGCCGCCGTCAGCGGGCGATCGCGTCGAACCCTTCGACGGCGTCCGGACCCCGGGTGCCGGGGCCCACGTAGCGCGCGGACGGCCGCACCAGCCGTCCGGTCCGCTTCTGCTCCAGGATGTGCGCGGACCACCCGGCCGTGCGGGCGCAGGTGAACATGGAGGTGAACATGTGCGCCGGGACCTCGGCGAAGTCCAGGACGATCGCCGCCCAGAACTCCACGTTGGTGGCGAGGATCCGGTCCGGACGGCGGCTGTGCAGCTCCGCGAGGGCCGCCTTCTCCAGCGCCTCGGCGACCTCGAAGCGCGGCGCCCCCAGCTCCCGCGCGGTGCGGCGCAGCACCCGGGCACGGGGGTCCTCGGCGCGGTAGACCCGGTGCCCGAAGCCCATCAGCCGCTCGCCCCGGTCCAGGGCCTGGCGGACGTACCCCTCGGCGTCGCCGGTGCGCTCGATCTCCTCGATCATGCCGAGGACCCGCGAGGGCGCGCCGCCGTGCAGCGGACCCGACATCGCGCCGACGGCGCCGGAGAGCGCGGCGGCGACGTCCGCGCCGGTGGAGGCGATGACGCGGGCGGTGAAGGTGGAGGCGTTCATGCCGTGCTCGGCGGCGGAGGTCCAGTAGGCGTCGACGGCGGCGACGTGCCTGGGGTCGGGCTCGCCGCGCCAGCGGATCATGAAGCGCTCGGTGATGGAGCGGGCCTTGTCGATCTCGGTCTGCGGGACCATCGGCAGCCCCTGGCCGCGCGCCGACTGGGCGACGTAGGACAGCGCCATCACGGCGGCCCGCGCGAGGTCGTCGCGGGCCCGCCCGGCGTCGATGTCGAGGAGCGGCCTGAGACCCCAGACCGGGGCGAGCATGGCCAGCGCGGACTGCACGTCGACCCGCACGTCGCCGGAGTGGACCGGGATCGGGAAGGGTTCGGCGGGCGGCAGGCCCGGGTTGAAGGCGCCGTCGACCAGCAGCCCCCAGACGTGACCGAAGTCGACGTGCCCGACCAGGTCCTCGATGTCGACGCCCCGGTACCGCAGGGCGCCGCCTTCCTTGTCGGGTTCGGCGATCTCCGTCTCGAACGCGACGACTCCTTCGAGTCCGGGTACGAAGTCGGACATGCGGCGGCTCCTCGGGACGTGGCGGCTCGGCCTCTCGCACGATATCCCCGAGTGCCACCTTTGGGCACCCCTAGCGGCACTCAGTGCCACTCTGGCCCGTGGGAAGCGTCACCGTGCCGGGCCGCACATACGGCAAGATGACCGCGTGAACGACCGAGACGCCGTGCCCCTCGACCCCTCCGTGATGCGCGCGCAGTACCAGGCCGAGGGCCTGGACGAGTCCGCGCTCGCCGCCACCCCGACGGAGCAGTTCGCCCACTGGTTCGAGCAGGCCGCGAAGGAGCCGCGGATCCACGAGCCCAACGCCATGATCGTCTCCACGGCCGACGCCGAGGGGCGGGTCGGCTCCCGCACCGTGCTGCTGAAGCACTTCGACGCCGACGGCTTCGTCTTCTACACCAACTACGGCTCCCGCAAGGCCCGCGACCTGGGCGAGAACCCGCACGTCTCGCTGCTGTTCCCGTGGCACCCGGTGGCCCGGCAGGTCATCGTCACCGGAGTGGCCAGGCGCACCGGGCGCGACGAGACGGCCGCCTACTTCCGCACCCGCCCGCACGGCTCGCAGCTCGGCGCGTGGGCCAGCGCCCAGTCCTCGGTGATCGGCTCGCGGGACGCCCTGGACGCGGCGTACGCCGAGCTGGCGGCCCGCTACCCGGAGGGCGAGCAGGTGCCGGTGCCGCCGCACTGGGGCGGGTTCCGGGTGACGCCGGGCACGGTGGAGTTCTGGCAGGGCCGGGAGAACCGGCTGCACGACCGGCTGCGGTACGTCCCGGCCGGGGACCGCGCCTGGCGCGTGGAGCGCCTCAGCCCCTGACCGGCCGGGCGCGGGCGGCGCGGGTCAGCCGCCCAGCTCCCGGTCCAGGATGTCCGCCCACTGCGCGACGACCCTGCGGCGGCGCGCGGTGTCGTCGGTGAGCAGATGGGCCAGGCCCAGGCCGCGCGCCATGTCCAGCAGGCCCTGGACGGTCTCGCGGACGCCCGCCCGGCTCTCGTCGGCGCCGAGCAGCTCGACGGCGGCCCGGTGGCTCTCCCGGCCGACGCGCGCCTCCAGTTCGGTCACCCGCGCCCCCAGCTGGTCCTCGTTCGAGGCGGCCACCCACAGGTGCAGGGCGGCCCGGAAGAGGGGGCCGGTGTAGAGGTCGACGAGGGCGGCGACGACGGCCCGCCGGTCACCGGCCGCGCCCTCGGGGAAGAGGGCGCGCAGGGCGGTGGAGCGTTCCTCGGCGACGTACTCGACGGCCGCGGTGAACAGGTCCTCACGGGTCGGGAAGTGGTGCTGGGCCGCGCCCCTGGAGACCCCGGCGCGCTCGGCGACGACGGAGACCGTGGAGCCCGCCCAGCCGTGTTCGGCGAGGCAGGCGACGGCCGCCTCCAGGAGCCGCTGCCGGGTGGCCCGGCTGCGGTCCTGCTTGGGCGAGCGGTCGACTGCGGTCACAGCACCCATGCGGGATCCCGTCGTTCTAGGAAGGCCGTCATCCCCTCGCGCGCGGGCGGGGACGAGAACAGCCGTGCCGAGAGCGCGGTGAGGTCGGCCGCGTCCCGGTCGAAGGCTTCCAGCACCCTAGCCGTGAGGAGCCGCTTGGTCTCCGCGAGGGCCTGCGGCGCCGCTCTGCGCAGCCCGTCGAGGACGGGTGCGAGGACGGCGTCCACGTCGTCGCCCGCCGCGGTGAGCAGGCCGAGGCGGACTGCCTCGGCGGCGTCGAACCGCTCGCCGGTCAGGCAGAACCGGGCAAGCGCGCGCGGGTCGGTGCGGGGCAGCAGCGGCAGCGAGACGATCGCCGGGGCGACCCCGATGCGGACCTCGGTGAGGGCGAACGTGGCGGCCGTGGAGGCGGCGGCGACGTCGCAGGCGGCGAGCAGGCCGAGGCCGCCCGCGCGGACGTGGCCCGTGACCCGGGCGACGACGGGCAGCGGCAGCTCGACGAGGAGCCGCAGCAGCCGCACCACGTCGTCGGGGGCGGGCGGTTCGCGCAGGTCGGCCCCGGCGCAGAAGGTGGTGCCGGTGTGGGTGAGGACGACGGCGCGCACGTCGTCGTCGCGGGCCGAGGCGGTGAGCGCGGCCGTCAACTCCCGTACCAGGGAGGCCGACAGGGCGTTGCGGGTGTCCGGCGCGTCGAGACTGAGGGTGCGCACCCCGCGCTCCTGGTTGGTGCCGACGCCGCTCATGTCCGCTCCCGCAGGGCACGGCGCAGGATCTTCCCGCTGGCGGCGCGGGGCACGGCGTCGACGAAGGTGACCGCGCGCACCCGTTTGTGGGGGGCCACGCGCGCCGCGACGTACTCCATGACCTCCTGCGCGGTCGGTCCGGTGCCGGAGCGGACCACGTGGGCGTGCGGGATCTCGTTGCCGTGCTCGTCGGGGGCGCCGACGACGGCCGCGTCGGCGATGCCGGGGTGGGTGAGCAGCAGCGCCTCCAGTTCGGCGGGGGCCACCTGGAACCCCTTGTACTTGATGAGTTCCTTGACCCGGTCGACGACGAACAGCCAGCCCTCGTCGTCGACCCGGCCGACGTCCCCGGTGTGCAGCCAGCCGTCCGCGTCGAGGATGTCGGCGGTGGCGTCGGGGCGGCCCAGGTAGCCCTTCATGACCTGCGGGCCGCGGATGAGGATCTCGCCCGTCTCGCCCGCGCCGAGGTCACGGGCGGGGGCGTCGAGGGAGACGAGGCGCATCTCGGTGCCGGGGACGAGTCTGCCGACGGTGCCGGGCGGCGCCTGGTCCATCGCGTCGAGCGGGACGACGTGGGTGCCGGGGGAGAGTTCCGTCATGCCGTACGCCTGGCCGACGGGCGGCAGGCCGAGGCGGCGCGCGCAGGCCGCGGCGAGGTCCGCGTCGAGCGGGGCGGCGGCGCTCAGGACGTAGCGCAGGGACGACAGGTCGTGTGCGGCGACGGCCGGGTGCTTGGCCAGCGCGAGGACGATCGGCGGCGCCACGTACAGGCCGGTGACGCGGTGCTCCTCGACGGCCGCGAGGAAGCCCTCCAGCTCGAAGCGGGGCAGGACGACGACGGCGGCGCCGGAGCGCAGCGGCGCGTTCATCAGGGCGGTCAGCCCGTAGATGTGGAAGAACGGCAGGACCGCGAGGATGCGTTCGCCCGGTCCGGTGGCCGCCAGCGGTTCGAGCTGGGCCAGGTTGGTGGCGATCTGGCGGTGGGTGAGCATCACGCCCTTGGGCAGGCCGGTGGTGCCGGAGGAGTACGGCAGGACCGCGACGTCGTTCACCGGGTCGATGGCGACGTCGGGTTCCGGGTCGCGGCAGGCCAGCAGGTCGATCAGGGAGAGGTGGCCGGGCGCCTGGTCGCAGACCAGGATCTCCCGTACCCCGCCAGCGAGTTCGGCGGCCCGGCGGGCGGTGTCCAGGAGCGGGGAGACGGTGACGATCCAGCGGGCGGACGCGTCGCGCAACTGGGTCGCGAACTCCTCGGCGGTGGCCAGCGGATGGGCGGTGGTGACGGTCGCCCCGGCGCGGGTCGCCGCGTAGAACGCGGTCGGGAAGGCGATGGTGTTGGGGCTGTGCAGCGCGAGCACGTCCCCCTTGCGGACCCCGAGCGCGGCGAACCCGGCGGCCACCCGCCGGTGGAAGCGGTCCAGTTGGGCGTAGCTGAGGGTGGTGCCGTCCGTGCCGTCGATCAGGGCGGGCCGGTCGCCGTGGGCGGCGGCCCGGCCGAGGACCGCCTCGTGGATGGGGAGTTCTACGGGCGGGACGTCTGCGTACGCGCTGCGGAACACGGTTCCTCCTCGCACCACGGGGTGCCGGTCAGTACGACTTGGGCAGGCCCAGGCTCTGGTGGGAGACGTAGTTGAGGATCATCTCCCGGCTCACCGGGGCGATCCGGGCCACCCGGGCGGCCGTGACCAGCGACGCGAGCCCGAACTCGCGGGTCAGTCCGTTGCCGCCGAGGGTGTGCACGGCCTGGTCGACGGCGCGCACGCACGCCTCACCGGCCGCGTACTTGGCCATGTTGGCGGCCTCACCGGCCCCGGCGTCGTCGCCCGCGTCGTAGAGCAGGGCCGCCTTGCGGGTCATCAGGCGGGCGAGTTCGAGTTCGACGTGGGCCTGCGCGAGGGGGTGGGCGATGGCCTGGTGGGCGCCGATCGGGGTCTTCCACACGGTGCGTTCGCGGGCGTACTCGACGGCCCGCGCGAGGGCGAAGCGGCCCATGCCGATCGCGAACGCGGCCGTCATCACGCGCTCCGGGTTGAGTCCGGCGAAGAGCTGGAGCAGCCCGGCGTCCTCGTCGCCGACGAGCGCCCCTGCGGGCAGCCGCACGTCGTCCAGGGTCAGCTCGAACTGCTTCTCCGCCGCCCGCAGTTCCATGTCGATGGGGCGCCGGGTGAAGCCCTCGGCGTCGCGCGGGACGATGAACAGGCAGGGCTTGAGGCTGCCGGTGCGGGCGTCCTCGGCGCGGCCGACGATCAGGGTGGCGTCGGCGATGTCGACGCCGGAGACGAACACCTTGCGGCCGGTGAGCAGCCAGTCGGTGCCGTCCCTGCGGGCGGTGGTGGTGATGCGGTGGCTGTTGGACCCGGCGTCGGGCTCGGTGATGCCGAACGCCATGATGCGCGAGCCGTCGGCGAGCGCGGGCAGCCACTCGGCGCGCTGCGCGTCGGTGCCGAACCGGGAGATCACCGTGCCGCAGATCGCCGGGGAGACGATCATCATCAGCAGCGGCGTGCCGACCGCGCCCAACTCCTCCAGGACGATGGCTAGTTCGGTGATCCCCGCGCCTCCGCCGCCGTACCGCTCGGGGAGATTGACGCCGAGGTAGCCGAGCTTGGCCGCCTCCAGCCAGAGGTCCCTGGGGTAGCCGCCCTCCTCCTGGACGCGGGTGAGGTAGTCGCGGCCGTAGCGCCGTCCGAAGGCGGCGACCGCCGCGCGCAGGGCCTGGTGCTCGTCGGTTTCCAGAAGGGTGGCGGGCATGGGGCTCCTTCGGGGACGGGGCGGGTCCCGCCGGGTGGCGGGCGGGGTGAGGTGGGGGTTCGACACGGGCCGGGTGAGCGGCGGTTCGGCGCTCGGGGCGGGCGCGGCTACGTCGGGCTGACCACCGCCAGCAGGGTGCCCTCCGTCACCTGCCGGCCGACGGCGGCCTCCAGGGCGGTGAGCGTCCCCGTCACCGGCGCCGTGACCCGGTGCTCCATCTTCATCGCCTCCAGCCACAGCAGCGGTTCGCCCGCCTTCACCTCCGCGCCCGGCGCGAGCCCCGGCGCCACCCGGACGACGGTGCCGGGCATCGGCGCCACCAGGGAGCCGGGGGCCAGCTCGGCGACCGGGTCGGGGAAGCGGGGCAGCGCCGTCAGAGCGGTTCCGTTCACATGGACCCGGTCGCCGTACCGGGCCACCGCGAACCGCCGCCGCACGGAGTCGACTTCGAGGACGACGAGCGCGGGGTCGGCGTGGACCACCAGGACGCCGTCGGCCGCCAGCCCCGCCCGGGTGTGCCGGTAGCGGACCTCGTGCTCCTGCCCCGCGACCGCGTACCGCCTGGTCTGCGTCCCGGGGCCGACGTTGCGCCAGCCGCCGAACCGGGAGCGGCCGCAGGCGTCGGCGAGGGCCGCGGCGAGCGGCGCCCACGGGTCGGGCGCCGGGGGGGTCAGGGCCGTCAGATGGCGGTCGTAGAAGCCGGTGTCGAGGCGGGCCGCGGCGAACTCCTCGTGGCGCAGCGAGCGCACCAGCAGGTCGCGGTTGGTGACCGGGCCGTGGATCGTCGCCGCCTCCAGGGCGCCCGCGAGCTTGCGCAGCGCCTCCGCGCGGGTCGGGGCGTGCGCGATCACCTTGGCGAGCATCGGGTCGTAGTGGACGCCGACGGTGTCGCCGTCGTCGTACCCGCTGTCCAGGCGGACCCCGTCGGGGACGGCGAGCCGGTGCAGGGTGCCGGTCTGCGGGGCCCAGTCGCGGGCCGGGTCCTCGGCGTAGAGGCGGGCCTCGATCGCGTGGCCGCGGGCGGGCGGCGGCGCGCTCTCCAGGGCGGCGCCCTCCGCGACGCGCAGTTGCAGCGCGACCAGGTCGACGCCGAACACCGCCTCGGTGACCGGGTGTTCGACCTGCAGGCGGGTGTTCATCTCCAGGAAGTGGGCGCGTCCGTCGCCGTCGACGAGGAACTCGACGGTGCCCGCGCCGACGTAGGAGACGGCGCGCGCCGCCCGCACCGCGAACTCCCTGATGTGCGCGTCGAGTCCGGCGCCGAGGCCGGGGGCGGGCGCCTCCTCGATGACCTTCTGGTGGCGGCGCTGGAGGGAGCAGTCGCGGGTGCCGAGCGTCCACACCGTGCCGTGGCCGTCGGCGAGGATCTGCACCTCGACATGGCGGCCGCCCTCGACGTACGGCTCGACGAACACCTCGCCGTCGCCGAAGGCGCTCGCCGCCTCGGCGCGGGCCGCCTCCAGCGCGTCGTCCAGCTCCTCGACGCGGCGCACCACCCGCATGCCGCGCCCGCCGCCGCCCGCCGCCGCCTTCACCAGGACCGGCAGGTCGGCGGCGGTGACCTGGTCGAGGGGCGCGATGCCCAGCAGCCGTTTGGCGCGGGTCTTGGACGCCATCGCCTCGATCGCCTCGGGCGGCGGGCCGACCCAGACCAGACCCGCCTCCCGCACGGCGCGCGCGAAACCGGCGTTCTCGGAGAGGAAGCCGTAGCCGGGGTGGACGGCGTCGGCGCCCGCGGCGAGGGCGGCGCGCACGATCAGGTCGCCGCGCAGATACGTCTCGGCGGGCGTCGCGCCCGGCAGCCGGACGGCGGCGTCGGCCTCGCGGGTGTGCGGGGCGCCGGCGTCCGGGTCCGCGTGCACGGCGACCGTGCGGATGCCCGCCGCACGGCAGGTGCGGAAGACGCGGCGGGCGATCTCGCCCCGGTTGGCGACGAGCAGGGTGGAGATCATGGGCCTCACATCCGGAAGACGCCGAAACCGCCGCGCACGCCCTCGAAGGGCGCGGTGTGCACGGCGGACAGGCACAGGCCGAGAACGGTGCGGGTGTCGCGCGGGTCGATGACGCCGTCGTCGTAGAGCCGCCCGGAGAGGAACATCGGCAGCGACTCGGACTCGATCTGCTGCTCCACCATGGCGCGCAGGGCCGCGTCCGCGTCGTCGTCGTACGGGCGCCCCTTGGCCAGCGCGGACTGCCGGGCCACGATCGACAGGACACCGGCGAGCTGCTGCGGGCCCATGACGGCGGACTTGGCGCTGGGCCAGGCGAACAGGAAGCGCGGATCGTAGGCCCGCCCGCACATGCCGTAGTGCCCGGCGCCGTAGGAGGCGCCCAGCAGCACGGACAGGTGCGGCACCCGGCTGTTGCCGACCGCGTTGATCATCATCGCGCCGTGCTTGATGATGCCGCCCTGCTCGTACTGCGCGCCGACCATGTAGCCGGTGGTGTTGTGCAGGAACAGCAGCGGGATGTCGCGCTGGTTGGCGAGCTGGATGAACTGGGCGGCCTTCTGCGACTCCTCGCTGAACAGCACGCCCCGCGCGTTGGCGAGGATGCCGACCGGGTAGCCGTGCAGGCGGGCCCAGCCGGTGGCCAGGCTGGCGCCGTACAGCGGCTTGAACTCGTCGAAGTCGGAGCCGTCGACGATCCGGGCGATCACCTCGCGCGGGTCGAAGGGCGCCCGCAGATCGCCGGGGACGATCCCGAGCAGCTCCTCCGCGTCGTACTTCGGCGGCTCGGCCGGGCCCGGATCGCCGTACGCCTTGCGGTGGTTGAGGCGGGCCACCACCCGCCGGGCCTGGCGCAGGGCGTCCCGCTCGTCGACGGCGAAGTGGTCGGCGAGCCCGGACACCCGCGCGTGCATCTCGGCGCCGCCCAGCGACTCGTCGTCGCTCTCCTCGCCGGTGGCCATCTTCACCAGCGGCGGCCCGCCGAGGAACACCTTGGCGCGCTCCTTGACCATGATGACGTGGTCGGACATGCCGGGGATGTAGGCGCCGCCCGCCGTGGAGTTGCCGAAGACGACGGCGACCGTGGGGATCCCGGCCGCCGAGAGCCTGGTCAGATCCCGGAAGACGGCCCCGCCGGGAACGAAGATCTCCTTCTGGGACGGCAGATCGGCGCCGCCCGACTCGACCAGGCTGACGCAGGGCAGCCGGTTGGCGAGCGCGATGTCGTTGGCGCGCAGCGCCTTCTTCAGCGACCAGGGGTTGCTGGCGCCGCCGCGCACGGTGGGGTCGTTGGCGGTGATCAGGCACTCGACGCCCTCGACGACCCCGATGCCGGTGACGAGGGAGGCGCCGACCGTGTACTCGCTGCCCCAGGCGGCCAGCGGGGAGAGTTCGAGGAACGGGGTGTCCGGGTCGAGGAGCAGTTCGACGCGCTCGCGGGCGAGCAGCTTGCCGCGTCCGCGGTGGCGTTCGACGTACTTCTCGCCGCCGCCCGCGAGCGCCTTGGCGTGCTCGGCGTCGAGGTCGGCGAGCCGGCCGAGCATGGTCGCGCGGTGGTCGAGGTACTCCTGGCCGGTGACGTCCAGCGCGGAGGGGAGGACGGTCACAGGAGGGCCTCCGGGAGGTCGAGGTGGCGGGCGCGCAGCCATTCGCCGAGCGCCTTGGCCTGCGGGTCGAAGCGGTGCCGGGCGGCGACGCCGTCGCCCAGCAGCCCCTCGACGACGAAGTTCAGGGCCCGCAGCCGGGGCAGCACGTGCCGGGTGACGGGCAGCTCGCGGCTCTCCGGGACCAGCTCCCTGAACCGGTCGACGGTCAGCGTGTGGGCGAGCCACGGCCAGGCGTCGTCGGTGCGCGCCCAGACTCCGACGTTGGCGTCGCCGCCCTTGTCGCCGCTGCGGGCCCCGGCGACCAGGCCGAGCGGGGCCCGCCGCACCGGCCCGGCGGGCGGCGGCGCGGGCAGGCCGGGTTCGG
>NZ_FMCI01000125.1 GCF_900091845.1 Streptomyces sp. SolWspMP-5a-2 | reverse complement strand
CGCGGCCCGCGCGGCGACGGCGCTGCGGGCGGCCCGCGACGAGGACGCGGGCGGCGCCAGTGGCCTGCTCACCCTCGGCCCGGTCCGCGACCACCTAGCGGAGGCCGAGAGATGCGCGGCGGAAACCAACTGACGTGCCCCACCCACCACGAACGAACCGCCACCTCCCCCAGCGGCACACACGGCCCATCCTGCTGACAAGGACGGGTTCCCGGACGCCCCCGCGTTCTCGGACGACCGCGCGTTCTCGAACGACCGCGCGTTCTCGAACGACCGCGCGTTCTCGAACGACCGCGCGTTTCTGTATGGATACGCGTTCCCGGACGACCGCGGGCACGACGGCGCCTTCCCGGACGTCCCGAACACCCCCCGGCCCTCCCAGCCCTCCCGGACGCACACCGAGCCCGTGCGCCCCGCCCGCAGGGCGCCCCGCGGACGCCGGAACGCCGGGACGCCGGACGGGCCGAGGGGTCTCGGTCCGTCCGGCGTCCCGGGTGCGGTCGATCGGTGGTGCGGAGGTCAGACCAGGTTCACCGAGCGCGCGAACGTCGCGCCGATCTCCTCGCCGACCTCGGCGAGCACCCCGGGGGCGACCGTGTCGTCGACGGTGAGCACGGCGAGCGCCTCGCCGCCGGCCGCCGAACGGGCGACCTGCATGCCGGCGATGTTGATGCCCGCCTCGCCGAAGACCCGGCCGACGGTGCCGACGACACCGGGACGGTCCTCGTAGCGCAGCACCACCATGTGGTCGGCGAGCGCGAGGTCGACGTCGTAGTCGTCCACGGCGACGATCTTCTGGAGGTTCTTCGGACCGGCCAGGGTGCCGGAGACCGACACCTCCTCGCCGGTGCCCAGGGTGCCGCGCACCGTCACCACGTTGCGGTGCTCCGACGCCTCCGAGCTGGTCGTCAGCCGCACCTCGACGCCGCGCTCCTGCGCGAACAGCGGGGCGTTGACGTACGACACCGTCTCGGCGACGACGTCCTCGAAGACGCCCTTGAGCGCGGAGAGTTCGAGCACCTTGACGTCGTGCTGGGTGATCTCGCCGTAGACCTCGACGTCCAGGCGGACCGCGACCTCACCGGCGAGCGCGGTGAAGATCCGGCCGAGGCGCTCGGCGAGCGGCAGACCCGGCTTGACGTCCTCGGCGATGACCCCGCCCTGGACGTTCACCGCGTCCGGGACCAGCTCACCGGCGAGCGCGAGCCGCACCGACTTGGCGACGGCGATACCGGCCTTCTCCTGCGCCTCGTCGGTGGAGGCACCGAGGTGCGGGGTCGCGACGACCTGGTCGAACTCGAAGAGCGGGGAGTCCGTGCAGGGCTCCTTGGTGTAGACGTCGAGCCCGGCACCGGCGACCCGGCCCTCCTTGAGCGCCGAGTACAGCGCCTCCTCGTCGACGATCCCGCCGCGCGCCGCGTTGACGATCCGCACGCTCGGCTTGACCTTGCGCAGCGCCTCGTCACCGATGAGTCCGAGGGTCTCGGGCGTCTTCGGCAGGTGCACGGTGATGAAGTCGGAGACTTCGAGCAGCTCGTCGAGGGAGAGCACCTTGACGCCCATCTGGGCGGCGCGCGCGGGCTGCACGTAGGGGTCGTAGGCGACGACCTTCATGCCGAAGGCGGACATCCGCTGGGCGACGAGCGCGCCGATGCGGCCGAGGCCGACGACGCCGAGGGTCTTCTCGGCCAGCTCGACACCGGTGTACTTGCTGCGCTTCCACTCGCCGTTCTTGAGCGCGGCGTTGGCCTGCGGGATGTTGCGGGCGGTGGCCAGCAGCAGGCCGCAGGCCAGCTCGGCGGCGGTGACGATGTTGGAGGTCGGGGCGTTGACGACCATCACGCCGGCCTTGGTGGCGGCGGAGACGTCGACGTTGTCCAGGCCGACACCGGCGCGCGCGACGACCTTGAGCTTGCCCGCGGCGGCCACGGCCTCCGCGTCGACCTTGGTGGCGGAGCGGATCAGGATCGCGTCGACGTCGGCGATGGCCGGGAGCAGCTCCGCCCGGTCGGCGCCGTTGCAGTGCCGGATCTCGAAGTCCGGCCCCAGCGCGTCCACGGTGGCGGGCGACAGCTCTTCGGCGATGAGTACGACAGGTTTCGAGCTCACGTGAGTCCTCACAAGTCCAGTGCGTGCGGACGGCCGTCCCGACGGCCGCATGCGGTGGAGGGGAAGCGGCGCCAGGAGATGCGCACCCGCACTCCCCGGTGTCGCTGAGCCGCGTGGAAGACGCACGACGCTGTGGGCCTGACGCGTATTAGTGCAGCAGTGTAGTGGCGTCACGCCCGACGTCGTGCGCCGCTGCGGAAGGATCACCCGTCCGTGCGGGACAGGCTGGACAACGGGGCCGGAGCGATCGCTCCGGCCCCGCCGCCCGGGAGGCTCAGGCCTCCTCGTTCACCCACGACATCAGCTTGCGGAGCTGCTTGCCGGTGGTCTCCAGCAGGTGCTCGGAGTCCTGCTGCTTGTACTCGTTGTACTTCTTCAGACCGCCGTGGTACTCGTCCATCCAGTTCTTGGCGAAGGTGCCGTCCTGGATCTCGGCGAGGATCTGCTTCATCTCGGCCTTGGTGGCGTCGGTGATGATCCGCGGGCCGGTGACGTAGTCGCCCCACTCGGCGGTCTCGGAGATCGACCAGCGCATCTTCTCCAGGCCGCCCTCGTACATGAGGTCGACGATCAGCTTCAGCTCGTGCAGGCACTCGAAGTAGGCGATCTCCGGCTGGTAACCGGCCTCGGTCAGGGTCTCGAAGCCCGCCTTGACCAGCGCCGCGGTGCCACCGCAGAGGACGGCCTGCTCGCCGAAGAGGTCGGTCTCCGTCTCCTCGGTGAAGGTCGTCTTGATGACGCCGGCGCGGGTGCCGCCGATGCCCTTGGCGTAGGACAGGGCCAGCGCGAAGGCGTTGCCGGTGGCGTCCTGCTCGACGGCGGCGATGCAGGGAACGCCGCGGCCCTCCTCGTACTGGCGGCGGACCAGGTGGCCGGGGCCCTTCGGGGCGACCATGCAGACGTCCACACCGGCCGGCGGCTTGATGAAGCCGAAGCGGATGTTCAGGCCGTGGCCGAAGAACAGCGCGTCGCCGTCGTTGAGGTGGGGGGCGATGTGCTCCTCGTAGACCTGGGCCTGGATCGGGTCCGGGACGAGGATCATGATGACGTCGGCCTCGGTGGCGGCCTCGGACGGGCTCACCACGCGCAGGCCCTGCTCCTCGGCCTTCGCCTTGGACTTGGAGCCCTCGTGCAGGCCGACGCGCACGTCGACGCCCGAGTCGCGCAGCGACAGCGCGTGGGCGTGGCCCTGGCTGCCGTAGCCGATGACCGCGACCTTGCGGCCCTGGATGATGGACAGGTCGGCGTCGGCGTCGTAGAACAGCTCGGCCACTGTGGGTTCTCTCCTTGTGTACGGGTGTCGCGTTCCACCGTATGCCGGTGGGCGGAAGGGAAGTCTCGGGGTCTCGGCATACGGGCGACCGGGGCCGCCCGCGCGCCGGTCAGGCGGACCGGTCGAGCGCGCGCAGCGAGCGGTCGGTGATGGAGCGGGCGCCGCGGCCGATGGCGATGGTGCCGGACTGCACCAGCTCCTTGATGCCGAACGGCTCCAGCATCTTGAGCATCGCGGACAGCTTCTCGCCGGACCCGGTGGCCTCGATGGTGACGGCCTCCGGGGAGACGTCGACGGTCTTGGCGCGGAACAGCTGGACGATCTCGACGATCTGCGAGCGGGTCTCGTTGTCGGCGCGCACCTTCACCAGAACGAGTTCACGCTGGACGGCGTGGGACGGCTCCAGCTCGACGATCTTCAGCACGTTGACGAGCTTGTTGAGCTGCTTGGTGACCTGTTCGAGGGGGAGTTCCTCGACGCCGACCACGATGGTGATGCGGGAGATGTCGGGGTGCTCGGTGACGCCGACGGCGAGCGAGTCGATGTTGAAGCCCCGGCGGGAGAAGAGGGCGGCGATCCGGGCCAGGATGCCCGGCGTGTTCTCCACCAGGACCGAGAGCGTGTGCTTGGACATGGGTCTCTTTCGTCTCTCTCGCTCAGTCGTCTTCGCTGTCGCCGAAGTCGGGGCGGACGTCCCGGGCGGCCAGGATCTCGTCGTTGGAGGTGCCTGCGGCGACCATCGGCCACACCATCGCGTCCTCGTGGACGATGAAGTCGACGACGACCGGGCGGTCGTTGACCGAGTTCGCCTCCTCGATCACCTTGTCGAGGTCGGCCGGGGACTCGCAGCGGATCGCGTAGCAGCCCATGGCCTCCGACAGCTTCACGAAGTCGGGGACGCGGGTGCCCGCCCCGGCCTGCTTGCCGTCGGCGCCGGGGCCGCTGTGCAGCACGGTGTTGGAGTAGCGCTGGTTGTAGAAGAGGGTCTGCCACTGGCGGACCATCCCGAGGGCGCCGTTGTTGATGATGGCGACCTTGATCGGGATGTTGTTCAGGGCGCAGGTGGTCAGTTCCTGGTTGGTCATCTGGAAGCAGCCGTCGCCGTCGATGGCCCAGACGGTCTGGTCCTGGGCCCCGGCCTTGGCGCCCATCGCGGCCGGGACCGCGTAGCCCATGGTGCCCGCGCCGCCGGAGTTGAGCCAGGTGGCGGGCTTCTCGTACTGGATGAAGTGGGCGGACCACATCTGGTGCTGGCCGACGCCCGCCGCGAAGATCGTGCCCTCGGGGGCGAGCTGTCCGATCCGCTCGATGACCTGCTGCGGGGAGAGCGAGCCGTCGGCGGGCTGCTCGTAGCCGAGCGGGTAGGTCTCGCGCCAGCGGCTGAGGTCCTTCCACCAGGCGGTGTAGTCGCCCCGGTGGCCCTCGCTGTGCTCCTTCTGGACGGCCTGGACGAGGTCGGCGATGACCTCACGGGCGTCCCCGACGATCGGCACGTCCGCCTCGCGGTTCTTGCCGATCTCCGCCGGGTCGATGTCCGCGTGGACGATCTTGGCGTGGGGGGCGAAGCTGTCCAGCTTGCCGGTGACGCGGTCGTCGAAGCGGGCACCGAGGGCGACGATCAGGTCGGCCTTCTGCAGCGCGGTGACGGCGGTGACCGCACCGTGCATGCCCGGCATCCCCACGTGCAGCGGGTGGCTGTCGGGGAACGCGCCGAGCGCCATCAGGGTGGTGGTGACGGGCGCTCCGGTGAGTTCGGCGAGGACCTTCAGCTCCGCGGTGGCCCGCGCCTTCAGGACGCCGCCGCCGACGTAGAGGACCGGGCGGCGGGCGGCGGTGATCAGCTTGGCGGCCTCGCGGATCTGCTTGGCGTGCGGCTTGGTCACCGGGCGGTAGCCGGGCAGGTCCATGACCGGCGGCCAGGAGAAGGTGGTCTGCGCCTGGAGGGCGTCCTTGGCGATGTCGACCAGGACAGGACCGGGGCGGCCGGTGGAGGCGATGTGGAACGCCTGCGCGATCACCCGGGGAATGTCCTCGGCCTTGGTGACCAGGAAGTTGTGCTTGGTGATCGGCATGGTGATGCCGACGATGTCCGCCTCCTGGAAGGCGTCCGTGCCGATCGCCTTGGACGCGACCTGGCCGGTGATCGCGACCAGCGGCACGGAGTCCATGTGCGCGTCGGCGATCGGGGTGACGAGGTTGGTGGCACCGGGGCCCGAGGTGGCCATGCACACGCCGACCCGGCCGGTGGCCTGGGCGTAGCCGGTGGCCGCGTGACCGGCGCCCTGCTCGTGGCGGACCAGGACGTGGCGGACCCGGGTGGAGTCCATGAGCGGGTCGTACGCGGGAAGGATCGCGCCGCCGGGAATGCCGAACACCGTGTCGGCCCCGACCTCCTCGAGCGAGCGGATGAGGGACTTCGCACCCGTGACGTGCTCGGGGGCGGAGTGCTGTCCTCCGGATCGGGGCCGCGGCTGCGGATGGTGGGCCCCGGTGGCCTGCTCGGTCATCGGCATTCTCTTCTCGATGCTGAGGGTTTTTGCGAGGTTTGTACGGGTTTCGGCTGCTGCACCGGGGGTGCCTGTGCAACAAAAAACCCCTCGTGCCATAAGGCAAGCGAGGGGAGCGCGCCGGGTGTTTTCGCCAGGAGTTCCGGGTCCGACCGGACGTCACCAGCTTCAGCCGACGCGCTTTCCAAGTACGAGAATTCGGGTGCGCATGGAACTGACCCTCCCCCCGGCACGTATCACGTGTCAAGTGGGTGGGACGGGAGTCTCATTATGTGAGCGGAGGATACTGCCGCTTCCCAGGACCGCGGTCACCCCGGAGCCGAACACCCCGGAGCCGCCGCCCGCGAAGACCGGTTCGACCGGCCCGTGCGGCACCGGGTAGTGCCCGGAGCCGAGCGCCCGGCGCAGCCGGTACTCGTCCAGCGCGCCGGAGAACGCCATGCCCTGTCCATGGGTGCAGCCCATGGCGCGCAGCGCCACCACCTGCTCGGGCAGGTCCACACCCTCGGCCACGGACTGGAGCCCGAGGTCACCGGCGATCCGCAGCAGGCCGCTGGTGATCTTGTGGAGCCTGGCCGACTCGACGACGCCCTCGACCAGCCCGTGGTCGAGCTTGAGGATGTCGACGGGGAGCCTGCGCAGCGCCGTGATGGCCGCGTAGCCGCTCCCGAAGCCGTCCAGGGCGATCCGGACGCCGAGCCGCCTGAGCGCCCCCAGACGGCGCTCCAGCTCGTCCAGGCAGACCCGGGGGTCGGTGTCGGACAGCTCGATCACCAGGGACCCGGACGGCAGCCCGTGCCGGGTCAGCAGCGCCTCGACGGAGCTCAGCGGCATGGAGCGGTCGAGCAGCCGCCGTGCGCTCATCCGCACCGCCACCGGGACGTTCAGCCCGTTCGCGGCACGCTCGGCGGCCCGCGCGACCGCCTCCTCCAGGACCCAGCGGCCCAGCTCCTGCGTCTTGTCGCTGTCCTCGGCGACCCGCAGGAACTCGGCGGGGGTGAACAGCACGCCCTGCGAGGAGCGCCAGCGCGCCTGTGCGGTGAGGGACGTGATCCGGCCGTCGGTCAGGGAGACCACGGGCTGGTGCAGCAGCGTGAACTCGCCGTCGTGCAGGGCGGCCCGCAGCCGGGTGGCCAGCTCCGCCTTGCGCGCGACGTCCTGCTGCATCTGCGGCGCGTACAGCTCGACGCGCCCCTTGCCCGCCGCCTTGGCCCGGTACATGGCGAGGTCGGCGTTGCGCAGCAACTCGCCCGCGCCGAGGCCCGGTTCGGCGAACGCGACGCCGATGGAGGCGGCGACCCGGACATCGTTGCCGTCGATCAGGTAGGGCTGGGACAGGGTGACGCGCAGCCGGTCGGCGAGTTCCATGATCTGCCGTTCCCGGGCGGGCCGGTCCCGGGTGCCGTCCCCGACGATCAGGGCGGCGAACTCGTCGCCGCCGAGGCGGGAGGCGGTGTCGCCGTGCCGTACCGCGTCCTGGAGCCTGCGGGCGGCCTGCACCAGCAGCTCGTCGCCGGCCTGGTGGCCGATGGTGTCGTTGACGGCCTTGAAGCCGTCGAGGTCGATGAAGAGCACGGCGGTGCCGCGCAGATGGGCGCCCCGGTCGGAGGCGCGGCGGCCGGAGAGCGCCTGCTGCACCCGCCGGGTGAACAGGGCCCGGTTGGGCAGGTCGGTGAGCGGGTCGTGCTCGGCGTTGTGCTGCAACTGCGCCTGGAGCCTGACCCGTTCGGTGACGTCCCGGCTGTTGAAGATGAGGCCGCCGTGGTGCCGGTTGACGGTGGACTCGACGTTGAGCCAGCCCCCGTCGCCCGAGCGGAAGCGGCACTCGATGCGGGTGGTGGGTTCGGTGAGCGGGCTGGCGGCGAGGAACCGGCGCACCTCGTGCACCACGCAGCCCAGGTCCTCCGGGTGGATGAGACCGGCCAGTTCGCTGCCGATCAGGTCGTCGGCCGAGCGGCCGTAGACACCGGCGGCGGCGGGCGACACGTAGCGCAGCACCCCGCTGGGCGCGGCGATCATGATGACGTCGCTCGACCCCTGCACCAGGGACCTGAAGTGGTTCTCCTTCTGGGCCAGTTCCTGGGTGAGGGTGATGTTGTCGAGCAGCATGATGCCCTGGCGGACCACGAGGGCGAGCACCACCGTGCCGCCGGTGATCAGCACCACGCGGTCGACGCTGCGGCCGTTGAGGACGTTGTAGAGGATCCCCAACGTGCAGACGGCGGCGGCGAGATAGGGCGTGAGCGCGGCCAGCGATCCGGCGATCGGCCGGGAGAGCGGGTAGCGGCCGTGGTCGGCGCCGGGCAGCGGTGCCTGGCTGGGCGGAGCGCCTGCCGGGCGGCCCGGCACGTGCTCGCGCACCACGCGGGTGGCCGCTTCCCGGTCGTGGCCCTCCTCGTCGGGGAGGGAGTGCCGGGTGGCGGCCCAGGGCGCGTAGGCGAGCAGCAGCGAGCCCGCGAACCAGCCCGCGTCCAGGAGTTGGCCCGAGCGGTAGTTGTTGTGCAGCAGCGGCGAAGTGAACAGGGCGTCGCTCATCACGGTCAGCGCCAGCGCGCCGATCGCCATGTTGACCGCCGTGCGGTTCACCGCGGAGCGCCGGAAGTGCAGCGCGAGGACCATGCTCACCAGCGCGATGTCCAGGAGCGGATAGGCGAGGGAGAGCGCGGTGTGGGCGACGCTCGGGCCGTCGAACTTGGCGGCCTGGGCGAGCGCGAGGCTCCATGACAGCGTGAGCAGCGAGCCGCCGATCAGCCAGGCGTCGAGGCCGAGGCAGACCCAACCGGCCTTCGTGACGGGCCGTTTGGCGAGCACCAGCAGTCCGACGATGGCCGGTGGCGCGAAGCAGAGGAAGAAGAGATCGGCGTAGCTGGGAGTGGGCACCGGACGCTCCAGGACGACCTCGTACCACCCCCAGACGCCGTTGCCGAGAGCCGCCATCGCCGAGGAGAGGGCGAACAGCAGCCAGGCCGGTCGAAAGCGGATCCGACGGGTGCGCGCGTAGAAGAAACAGGACACCGCGGCGGTACCCGCCGCGGCACTCAGTCCGAAGTCGCCCATGACACGGGCGGTGTCCTCGGAACCCCAGCCGAGTGCGGAGCCCACGCCGTATCCCGCGCAGACCAGAGCCAGCAGAAGCTGGTGGACCAGGCTCGTCCAGCCGCCGGCGACCGGCGGCCGCGACGGCGGCGCGGGGGCGGAGTGCACCCGCAGCGCCGCGTCGACGGTGGTGGTGGGAGTCGGCGAACTCACCGCGTCCTCCCGGTGCTTGCCGCTCCCGGAACCCGCCGGTCCCGGTGCGCCGGATGTGTCTGCGCGCGGCCCACCCCGGGCCGTGCGTGGTGATGGTTGTGCCGGCAGCCGTGGCCGCCCTCGCGGCCGCGTCTGCCCGCGTCCGTACACCAGGGTCGCCGCCGGCGGCTTCGCCGCGTCGGATCGTTCGTCCATAGGCCGTGCATCGCCCGTCGCCCCCCTCACCGTCTCCATGTCATCCCCGGCGCCGAGCGGTGCACGGCGCAGCCCCTGCCCGGACGATACACCAGACTCGTCACTCAGGGACATAGTTCCTCTACGCTCCGTGACGACCAGCGCAGATGCGGGCACGGTACGCGCCCGAAGGGTTGCGGAGGGTGCCGGAAAGGGGGTCGGGGCACCTGCGGCGACGGCGGCGGGACGGAGTCGGGGGCGGCGACGGCGGTCACTCCCCCGTCGTCAGGATCACGTTCCGCAGCGGCCGTTGGTTCACGAACCGGGTCAACTGATCGACGAGCAGGCGCTTCGCGCGGGGCGCGAACGCGGACGTGGGCCCGCCCACGTGCGGGCTGACGAGCACTCCGGGCGCCGACCACAACGGGTGCGCGGGGGGCAGCGGTTCGGGGTCGGTGACGTCGAGCGCGGCGGTGATCCGCCCGGTCCGCAGCTCGTCGAGGAGCGCCTCGGTGTGGACGACGGCGCCGCGGGCGACGTTCACCAGGAGCGCGCCGTCCTTCATGCGGGCCAGGAACGCGGCGTCGACGAGGTGACGGGTGGTGGCGGTGAGCGGCGTGGAGAGGATGACGACGTCGGCCTGCGGCAGCAGGTTCGGCAGGTCGGCCAGCGCGTGCACCGGTCCGCGCTCCGTGGTGCGCGCCGTGCGCGCCACCCGCACCACCCGCGCGACCTCGAACGGGACGAGCCGGTCCTCGATCGCGGACCCGATCGAGCCGTACCCCACGACGAGGACGGTGCGGTCGGCGAGGGCGGGCCGGAAACCGCCCTTCCACTCCCCCCGGTCCTGTGCCCGCACGAAGTCGGGGACACCGCGCAGCGAGGCCAGGGTGAGGGTGAGGGCCAGCTCCGCGGTGCTCGCCTCGTGCACCCCGCGGGCGTTGCAGAGCCGCACGCCCGGGGGCAGCAGCCCGAGTCCGGGCTCCACGCTGTCGACGCCCGCCGACAGGGTCTGGACGACGTTCACGCCGGTCAGCTCGGGCAGCGGGCGCAGCACGGTCTCGGCGGGCCGCATGTAGGGCACGACGTAGAAGACGCAGTCCGCCGGGTCGGCCGGGTACTCCTCGGCGCCGTCCCAGAAGCGGGGGACGAGACCGTCCGGGAGGCCGTCGATCTCGTCCGGGGGGATGGGGAGCCACACGTCGCCAGTCATGCCAGGAGGCTATGTCAGGCCATCCCGGGAGCAGAGGTTAGGTTGGGGTCCGGGAGAGGGAGGGTCACGGGCAGGTGGAGCGCAGGACGATCGGCGCGGGGGCGCTCTCGGTGGGTGCCGTGGGGCTCGGGTGCATGCCGATGACCTGGGCGTACAACGGTTCGCGGCAGCGCGGTGACGAGTCGCTCAGGGCGGCGCACCGGGCCCTCGACCTGGGGACGACCCTGCTGGACACGGCCGACATGTACGGCCCGTTCACCAACGAGCTGTTACTGGGGCGGGTGTTGCGCGAGCGGCGCGACGAGGCGTTCGTGTCGACGAAGGTCGGGCTGCTGGTGGGCGAGCAGCACATCGTGGCCAACGGCCGTCCCGGCTATGTGCGCCGGGCCTGCGACGCGTCCCTGCGGCGGCTCGGCACCGAGGTGATCGACCTCTACCAGTTGCACCGCGCCGACCCCGAGGTGCCGGTCGAGGAGACCTGGGGGGCGATGGCGGAGCTGGTCGCGGCCGGGAAGGTGCGGGCGCTCGGGTTCTGCGCGGTGGGCGCGCGCGGCGGCCGCCGTTCGGCGGGCGGTCTGCACGACGGGACGCTGCGGCAACTGCGGCGGGTGCAGCAGGTGTTCCCGGTCAGCGCGGTGGAGGCGGAGCTGTCGGTGTGGTCGCCCGAGGCCCTGGAGTCGCTGCTGCCGTGGTGCGCGGCGCGGGACATCGGCTTCCTCGCGGCGATGCCGCTGGGCAACGGCTTCCTGACCGGGACGCTCACCCCGGGCGAGGGGTTCGAGCCGGACGACCTGCGGGCCAGGCACCCGCGTTTCACGGCCGAGATGATGGCCGCGAACCAGCCGATCGTGGTGGGGCTGCGCCGGATCGCGGCCCGGCACGGCAAAAACGTCACTCCGGCGCAGGTCGCCCTGGCCTGGGTGCTGGCGCAGGGGCGGCACGTGGTGCCGGTGCCGGGCGCCAAGCGGGAGCGGTGGGTGGCGGAGAACAGCGCGGCGGACCGGCTGCGGCTGACCGCGCGGGACCTCGCGGAGATCGCGGAGCTGCCCCGCGCGCTGGGCTCCTGGGACTGAGCGCGGCGGCCGGTGCGCGCATCGGATCGCGGTGATCGGGAACGTGTGGGGGTGCGGGCGGTGTATGACAGGGAGAACCCGCCGCGTCGAAGGGACCGAGATCGTGCGACGACCAGTGTCGGCTGTGCTGGCCGCGGGGGCCGTGTCGGCCCTCCTGCTGACCTCGGGGTGCTCCTCGGGCCCGGACGGCGGCCCCGGGGGCGACGCGGCGAGCGCGTCCGGCGGCGGCCCGAGCCGTTCCGCCGCGCCGCCGAGGGCGACCGCGTCGCCCGCGCCCGCGAAGGGGTCGGCGACCGTCCTGCGCACGGTCGCCGAAGGCCTGAAGTCGCCGTGGGGGCTCGCCCCGCTGCCCGAGGGCGGGCTGCTGGTCTCCTCCCGCGACGAGGGGACGATCACCCGGATCGACGAGGGCACCGGCAGGAAGACCGAGCTGGGCGCGGTGCCCGGGGTCTCGGCGGCGGGCGAGGGCGGTCTCCTCGGCATCGCGCTCTCCCCCGACTACGCGGCGGACCACATGGTCTACGCGTACTTCACCTCGGCGTCCGACAACCGCATCGCGCGCATGGTGTACAACCCGGACAAGCCGTCGGGCGAGCAGTTGGGGGCGCCGAACACGATCCTCCGGGGCATCCCCAAGGGCATGATCCACAACGGTGGCCGGATCGCGTTCGGTCCCGACGGGATGCTCTACGCGGGCACCGGGGAGAGCGGCGAGCGAAGTCTCGCCCAGGACAAGAAGTCACTCGGCGGCAAGATCCTGCGGCTGACCCCGGAGGGCGAGCCCGCGCCCGGCAACCCGTTCCCCGGCTCCCCCGTGTACTCCTACGGCCACCGCAACGTGCAGGGACTCGCCTGGGACGCCGACCAGCGGCTGTTCGCCTCGGAGTTCGGCCAGGACACCTGGGACGAGCTGAACGCGATCAAGCCGGGCGGCAACTACGGCTGGCCGGACGCGGAGGGCACGTCCAAGGACGCGGCGTTCCAGAACCCGATCGCCACCTGGCACACCGACGACGCCTCCCCCAGCGGCGTCGCCTACGTCGGTGGCTCGATCTGGATGGCGGGCCTGCGCGGCGAGCGCCTGTGGCGGATCCCGCTGAAGGGCACGGAGGCGGCGGCGGACCCGCAGCCCTTCCTCAAGGGCGAGTACGGCCGCCTGCGCACGGTGGCGGCGGCGGGCGGCGACAAGCTCTGGCTGATGACGAGCGAGACGGACGGCCGCGGCACCCCGGCCAAGGGGGACGACAGGATCCTGGAGCTGCGGGTGAAGTGACGCCTGGAGAGCTACCGGGGCGGTGCTCGGCGACGCGGGGCGGCGACGGGACGGCGGGGGCGCTCCGGACGCGCGAAGGGGCCCCAACCGTCCGTAGGACTCTACGGACGGCCGAGGCCCCTCCCCGCCGTGGACCCGGCTCAGCTCGCCGACGGCAGGCCGAGCAGGACGTCGGTGTACTTCAGGACGGCCAGGATCAGGCCGATCACGCCGAGGGCGACGCCCGCCCAGGAGACGGACTTGATCCAGGGCGCCTGCTGGACGCGGCCGGGGGCGCCGAACGCGGGCCGGGCGAGGACCACGACGCCGACGACCAGCGCGAGCAGCGCGAAGAGGCCGCCGTAGAGGGCGCTGGCGTGCCAGGCGTCGCCGTAGATCTCCTTGACCTGCGTGGAGACCGACGCCGTCGACGACGTCCTGAGCTGTCCGATCAGGGTCTCGCGGGCGGCGGCGACCGTGCCGAGCCAGCTTCCGGTCAGCGACACCAGACCGAGGGCGGCGGAGACGACCGCGCCCGCGCCCTGGCCGACGCCGGAGGGGCTCTCCCCGGCGGCCGGGGCCTCCTCGTCGAACTCCTCGTCGTCGCCTTCGGCCACCGTCTCGGTGCCGGTGGGCTCGGCCGGTCCGGTCGGCTCGGTGCCGGCCGGCGCCGCCTGCTCCTCGGCGGAGTCGGCGGGCTTCACTTCCGTGGCCCCGGTCGCGGCCTCGTCATCAGTCTTGGTTCCCATACCTCGCACCGTACGGACGCTGTCTGAGAGGTCTCTTAATGATCGGCTGGCGATCGTTCGAGCCCTCTTCACCTGTCGTTGTCACGCGGCACGCGCGCGTGCTTCCCGCCACTCCGGGGCGAGGATCGACCACACCTCGACGTCGTGCCGCGTCCCACCATAGGGGTGCGCCTCCCGGAGCACGGCATCGCGCCGCATCCCGAGCCGCCGGGCGACCCGGAGGCTGGGCTCGTTGCCCGCCGCGGCGACCCACTCGACGCGGTGCATCCCGCGTTCCAGGACGGCGTGGTCGAGCAGCACGCGCATCGCCCGGGTCACCAGGCCGTGCCCGGTGGCGTCGGGTTCCAGCCAGCAGCCGACCTCGCAGTTGCCCTTCTCCGCGTCGAAGTTGAGGAAGAGGACACCGCCGACGAGGGTGCCGTCCCGCCACAGGCCGTGCAGGGCGCCGGTGTCGGCGGCGCGCATGTCGGCGTACCGCTGGAGCAGCGCCCGCGCCGACGGGACGTCGGTGGCCTGGGCGCCGAAGGGGATGAACCGCGTGATGAACTCCCGTCCGCGGTCGAGGTGGGCGAGGAACTCCTCGGCCCGCCAGGGCTCCAGCGGGCGGAGTTCGGCCCCGTCGTCACCCAGTGATGTCGCGTACATGCGGCTCGTGCCCCTTCGTCCCCGCGGCCGCGGGTTCCGCGGCCGCCCCTGCGGTCAGCCTTTCATGGCCGGAACGGCACTGCGGCGGCTCGATGCTGATGCGGGGCAGCCGGGCGTCGAGCCAGCGCGGCAGCCACCAGTTGGCGTCGCCGAGCAGGTGCATGAGGGCCGGGACCAGGAGGGTGCGCAGGACGAACGCGTCCAGGGCGACGGCGGCGGCGAGCGCGATGCCGAACATGGCGATCACCCGGTCGCCGCTGAGGACGAAGGCCAGGAAGACGGCGATCATGATGACCGCGGCGGAGTTGATCACCCGGCTGGTCTCGGCGAGCCCGACCCGCACGGCCCGCCGGTTGTCGCCCGTTTCCAGCCACTCCTCGTACATCCGGCTGACCAGGAAGACCTGGTAGTCCATGGAGAGGCCGAAGAGGACCGACACCATGATCACCGGGAGGAAGGGTTCGATGGGCCCGGCCCGGCCGAGGCCGAGGAGTTCGCTGCCCCACCCCCACTGGAAGACCGCGACGACCACCCCGAAGGAGGCGGCGACGGCGGCGACGTTCATCGCGGCGGCCTTCAGCGGGATGCCGACGGAGCGGAAGGCGAGCAGCAGCAGGAGGCAGCCCAGGCCGATCACGACGCCGACGAAGAGCGGCAGCTTGCCGACGATGACGTCCGCGAAGTCGTCGTACCCGGCCGTCACCCCGCCGACGTCCAGGTCGAGCGAGGTGCCGGCCTCGGCGCGCGGCAGCACCTCGCCGCGCAGCCGGTCGACGAGGTCGCTGGTCTGCCGGGACTGCGGCGCCGAGGTCGGCACGACCGTGAGGAAGGCGGTGTCCCCCGAGCCGTCGAAGGTCACCGGGGAGACCGAGGCGACGCCCTCGGTGGCGCGGACGGCGGCGCCCAGGTTGTCGAGGGCGAGCCGGTCCTCGGCGCCGCCGACGGGGGTCACCACCGTGAGGGGTCCGTTGACGCCGGGTCCGAAGGCGTCGGCGAGCAGGTCGTAGGCGCGGCGGGTGGTCGAGGAGGCCGGGTCGTTGCCCTGGTCGGAGGTGCCCAGGTGGAGGCCGAGGGTGGGCAGCGCGAGGACGGTCATCACGGCCACCGCGAGGACGCCGAGCAGCGCGGGGCGGCGCTGGACCAGGGCCGACCAGCGGGCGGCGAACCCGGTCGGCAGCTCGGGCCGGGGTCCGTGCGCGGCCAGCGCCCGGCGCTCACGGCGGCTGAGGGCGCGCGGTCCGATGAAGGAGAGCAGGGCGGGCAGCAGCGTCACGGAGGCGGCGACGGTGAGCACGACCGTCAGCGAGGCGGCGAGCGCGACGCCGTTGAGGAAGCCGAGGCGCAGGATGAGCATCCCGAGCAGCGCGATGCACACGGTGGCGCCCGCGAAGACGACCGCGCGCCCGGTGGTGACGACGGCCTCGGTGGCCGCCTCGGTGACGTCCAGACCGCGCCGGAGGCCGCGCCGGTGCCGGGTGACGATGAACAGGGCGTAGTCGATGCCGACGCCGAGCCCGACCAGCATGCCGAGCATCGGCGCGAAGTCGGCGACGGTCACGGCGTGCCCGAGCAGCACCGTCCCGGCGTACGCGGTGCCGACGCCGGTGAGCGCGGTGGCGATGGGCAGCAGGGAGGCGGCGAGCGAGCCGAAGGCGAGGAACAGGACGACGGCCGCGACGGCGACCCCGACCGCCTCGGCGAGATGGCCGCCGGAGGTCTGGGTGGGCCCGATGGCGGTGCCGCCCAGCTCCACCTGGAGCCCGTCGCCGGCGGCGGCCCGCGCGGTGTCGACGACGGCGCGGGCCCGGGAGGCGTCCAGGTCCTCGGCGCGGTCGGTGAAGGCGACCGGGGCGTAGGCGGTGCGCCCGTCGGCGCTGACGTTCCCGGCGCCCTCGCCGGTGTAGGGGCTGGTCACGGAGGCGACGCCGGGCAGGGCGGCGATCCTCTCCAGGGTGGCGGTCATGGTCTGCTCGACGTCGGCCGCGCGCACGCCGCCCGCGGTGGTGTGCCAGACGACGGTCCCGGTGTCGCCGCCGAGTTCCGGGAACCCGGCGCGCAGCAGGTCGGCGGCGCGGCCGGACTCGGTGCCGCGGACCTCGTAGTCGTTGGAGTAGGCGGCGCCGGTGAGGGCGGCCGCCGCGCCGGTCCCGCCGAGGGCGAGCAGCCAGAGCAGGACGGTGGCCAGGCGGTGTCTCACGCACCAGCGTGCGAGTGCTGCCACGGGCGTGCCCCCTGGGTGGATGAGCGGTGGGCCGCTCACTCTCGCAGGGGAATGTGATCGTTTATCGCCTGGGTGTGGTTTTTCACAGAATTCGACCGTCTCCCGGAGGGCACCGGCACGCACGGGAACGGCTCCCGGGGGGCCTCCGGACACGCACGGGCGCGTGCCCGGAGGAGGTGAGTCCGGGCCCGCACGGGAACGGCCCCGGAGGGGGTGCCTCCGGGGCCGTCGCCCGCTGTCCGCGGCGTCGCTCAGCCTTCGGCGACGCCCAGCTTCGCCAGGATCAGTTCCTTGACCCGGGCCGCGTCGGCCTGACCGCGGGTCGCCTTCATGACGGCGCCGACCAGGGCTCCGGCCGCGGCGACCTTGCCGCCGCGGATCTTGTCGGCGATGCCGGGGTTGCCCGCGATGGCCTCGTCGACGGCGGTGGAGAGCGCGGAGTCGTCGGAGACGACCTTCAGACCCCGCTTGTCGACGACCTCGTCCGGGGTGCCCTCGCCCGCGAGGACGCCCTCGATGACCTGACGGGCCAGCTTGTCGTTCAGGTCAC
Source organism: Streptomyces sp. SolWspMP-5a-2 (assembly GCF_900091845.1). Classification (GTDB taxonomy): domain Bacteria; phylum Actinomycetota; class Actinomycetes; order Streptomycetales; family Streptomycetaceae; genus Streptomyces; species Streptomyces doudnae. The sequence continues at coordinate 15,852 of NZ_FMCI01000125.1, read as the reverse complement.
CGGCGTTGACCAGCGCGGTGACCCGGGCGACCTGCTCCGGGGTGATCGCCAGCGCGTCGAGCGGGGTGGCCGACTCGTTGGCGCTGCGGGCCAGTTCGCCCATCCACCACTTGCGCGCGGAGGCCGCGTCGGCACCCGCGTCGATGGTGGCGACGATCAGGTCCAGCGCGCCCGCGTTGGTGATCGACTGCATGTCGGTGGCGGAGATGCCCCAGTCGGCGAGGAGCCGGTTGCGGCGGGCCAGCGGCAGTTCGGGCAGCGCGGCGCGGATCTCCTCGACCCACGCGCGCGACGGCGCGACCGGCACCAGGTCGGGCTCCGGGAAGTACCGGTAGTCCTCGGCCTCCTCCTTCACGCGGCCCGAGGTCGTCGACCCGGTGTCCTCGTGGAAGTGGCGGGTCTCCTGGATGATCGTGCCGCCCGAGGAGAGCACGGCGGCGTGCCGCTGGATCTCGAAGCGGGCCGCGCGCTCCACGGACCGCAGCGAGTTGACGTTCTTCGTCTCCGAGCGGGTGCCGAACTTCGCGGTGGGGCTCGGGCGCAGCGACAGGTTCACGTCGCAGCGCATCTGCCCCATCTCCATCCGGGCCTCGGAGACGCCGAGCGCCTTGATGACCTCGCGCAGCTCCCGCACGTACGCCCGCGCGACCTCGGGGGCGCGGGCGCCCGCGCCCTCGATCGGCTTGGTGACGATCTCGATGAGCGGGATGCCGGCCCGGTTGTAGTCGAGGAGCGAGTGCGAGGCGCCGTGGATACGGCCCGTCGCGCCGCCGACGTGCGTCGACTTGCCGGTGTCCTCCTCCATGTGGGCGCGCTCGATCTGCACCCGGAAGGTCTCGCCGTCCTCCAGCTGGACATCGAGGTAGCCGTCGAAGGCGATCGGCTCGTCGTACTGGGAGGTCTGGAAGTTCTTCGGCATGTCCGGATAGAAGTAGTTCTTCCGGGCGAAGCGGCACCACTCGGCGATCTCGCAGTTCAGCGCGAGACCGATCTTGACGGCGGACTCGATGCCGATCGCGTTGACGACCGGGAGCGCGCCGGGCATGCCGAGGCAGGTCGGGCAGGTCTGCGAGTTGGGCTCGGCGCCCAGCTCGGTCGAACAGCCGCAGAACATCTTGGTCCTGGTGCCGAGTTCGACATGGACCTCGAGGCCCATGACGGGGTCGTAGGACGCGAGCGCGTCCTCGTACGACACCAGGTCGGTCGTGGTGGTCACGGTGAAACTTCCCTCTCAGCCCAGCAGGACGTCGTCGTCGCCCAGCCGCTTCAGCTCGCGGTACAGGATGGCGAGGCCGGTGACGATCGCGACCGCCGAGACGGTGGCGTCGACCAGCCGCAGGGTGTCCTGCTCGGTCCGGGCCTTCTTGATCTGCTTGGCCACGCTCAGCGCGCCGAAGGCGGTGGTTGCCATGGACAGGTACGTGCCGGACTTGGACTTCTTGAAGCCCTTGGCCTTGGCCAGTGTGTTACTCACAGCGACGGAGCCTCCTCAAGCAGCGGGTGACCCCACTTTTCCACGAAGGCGGCCTCGACGGCGGCACCCACCTTGTACAGGCGGTCGTCCTTCAGCGCGGGCGCGATGATCTGGAGCCCGACCGGGAGGTTGTCCTCCGGGGCCAGACCGCACGGCAGCGACATGGCCGCGTTGCCCGCCAGGTTGGTGGGGATGGTGCACAGGTCCGCGAGGTACATCGCCATCGGGTCGTCGGCGCGCTCGCCGATCGCGAAGGCGGTGGTCGGGGTCGTCGGCGAGACGATCACGTCCACCTGCTCGAAGGCCCGCTCGAAGTCGCGCGTGATGAGGGTGCGCACCTTCTGGGCGGAGCCGTAGTAGGCGTCGTAGTAGCCGCTCGACAGGGCGTACGTGCCGAGCATGACGCGCCGCTTGACCTCGGGTCCGAAGCCCGCCTCACGGGTGAGGGAGGTGACGTCCTCGGCCGAACGGGTGCCGTCGTCGCCGGTCCGCACGCCGTAGCGCAGGCCGTCGAAGCGGGCCAGGTTCGAGGAGCACTCGGAGGGCGCGATCAGGTAGTACGCCGAAAGGGCGAGGTCGAAGGACGGGCAGTCCAGTTCGACGATCTCGGCGCCCAGCGACTTCAGCAGCTCGACCGACTCGTCGAACCGCTGGACGACACCGGCCTGGTAGCCCTCGCCGCGGAACTGCTTGACGACGCCGACGCGCATGCCGTCGACGCTGCCGTTGCGGGCGGCCTCCACGACCGGCGGGACCGGCGCGTCGATCGACGTCGAGTCCAGCGGGTCGTGACCGGCGATGACCTCGTGCAGCAGCGCCGCGTCCAGGACCGTCCGGGCGCACGGGCCGCCCTGGTCGAGGGAGGACGAGAACGCCACCATGCCGTAGCGGGAGACCGCGCCGTACGTCGGCTTCACGCCGACCGTGCCGGTGACGGACGCGGGCTGGCGGATGGAGCCGCCCGTGTCGGTGCCGATCGCCAGCGGCGCCTGGAAGGAGGCGAGCGCGGCGGAGGAACCGCCGCCTGAGCCGCCGGGGATCCTGGTCAGGTCCCAGGGGTTGCCGGTGGGCCCGTACGCGCTGTTCTCGGTGGAGGACCCCATGGCGAACTCGTCCATGTTGGTCTTGCCGAGGATGACCACGTCGGCGGCCTTGAGGCGCTTGGTGAGGGTCGCGTCGTACGGCGGGATCCAGCCTTCGAGGATCTTGGAGCCGACGGTCGTCGGGATGCCCTCGGTGGTGAAGATGTCCTTCAGCGCGAGCGGGACGCCGGCCAGCGGGCCGAGCTTCTCGCCCCGGGCGCGCTTGTCGTCGACGGCGCGGGCCTGGGCCAGCGCGCCCTCGCGGTCGACGTGCAGGAAGGCGTGCACCTTCTCGTCGACGGCCTCGATGCGGGCCAGGTGCGCCTCGGTGACCTGGACGGCCGTGAGGTCGCCCGAGGCGATCTTCGCGGCGGTCTCGGCCGCGGTGAGCTTGATGATGTCCGTCATGGCGGTTAGTCCTCCCCCAGGATCTGCGGCACCTTGAAACGCTGCTGCTCCTGGGCCGGGGCGCCGGAGAGCGCCTGCTCGGGGGTGAGCGACGGACGGACCTCGTCCGCCCGCATGACGTTCGTCAGCGGGAGCGGGTGCGAGGTCGGCGGCACGTCTTGGTCGGCGACCTCACTGACGCGGGCGACCGCGCCGATGATGTCGTCCAGCTGTCCCGCGAAGTGGTCGAGTTCTTCGCTCTTCAGCTCCAGACGCGCCAGCCGGGCGAGGTGGGCGACCTCCTCGCGCGTGATGCCAGGCATGCAGCGATCCTCTGGGGTGAGTGTGAGTGATGTGCGGCCAATCCTAGGCCGCGCGAGGGGATACCCGTTAAACGGTTTCTCCCGGCGGCGGGAGCGCCGGGACCGCGGCGCGCGGCCCGCCGGTCACTCGGCGGCCGGGAGCGCGGCGCGCGGGCGCTGCCAGCCCCGCGAGCCCCGGGCCAGCAGCCAGGCCGTCGTCTCCTCGGGCGGCATCGCGGCGGCGACCAGCCAGCCCTGCACGGCGTCGCAGCCCAGGTCGCGCAGGCGCTCCCAGGTCTCGTCGTCCTCGACGCCCTCCGCGACGACCAGCAGCCCCAGCGAATGGGCGAGGTCGACCGTGCAGCGCACGATCTCCGCGTCCTCGGTGTCGACCGCGAGCCGGGCCACGAACGAGCGGTCGATCTTCAGCTCGCTGACCGGCAGCCGCCGCAGGTGCACCAGCGAGGAGTAGCCGGTGCCGAAGTCGTCCAGGGACATCTTCACGCCGTGGCCGGTCAGCCCGGCGAGGGTGTCGGCGGCCCGCTGCGGGTCCTCCAGGAGCACGTGCTCGGTGATCTCCAACTGGAGCGAACCGGCCGGGACACCGTGCCGGGCCAGGCGCGCGGCCACCGATCCCGCGAACCCCGGGGTGTGCACGTCGCGCGGGGAGACGTTGACCGCGACGGGCACCAGGAGGCCCTGGGCCCGCCAGCGGGCGACCTGCGCGAGCGCCGTGTCGAGCACGTACTCGGTGAGGTGGGGCATGAGGCCGGAGGTCTCGGCGATCGCTATGAACTCGTCCGGCGGGACCTTGCCGCGCTCCGGGTGCACCCAGCGCACCAGCGCCTCCAGGCCCGCCACCTGGCCGTCGAAGCGGACCTTGGGCTGGTAGTGCAGCTGCACCTCGTGGGCGTCGAGCGCCCGCCGCAGATCGCCCAGGAGACCGAGCCGGTCGGGGGTGTTGGAGTCCCGCTTGGACTCGTAGACCTCGACGCCCGTGCGGTCCCGCTTCGCCTGGTACATCGCGACGTCGGCCCGGCGCAGCAGCCCCTCGGCGTCCAGCGCGTGGTCGGGGAAGACGGCGACGCCCGCGCTGGCCTCCAGGACGAGCGTGAGGCCGTCCAGGTCGAGCGGGGAGGAGAGCGCGGAGACCAGGCCGCGGGCGACCCGGGTGGCGGAGGTGGTGGAGTCGGCGACCGGGAGCAGGACGGCGAACTCGTCGCCGCCGAGCCGCGCGGCCTCGGCGCCGCGGGGCAGCGCCACCCGCAGCCGGTCCGCTATCTGGAGCAGCAGCCGGTCCCCGGCGAGGTGGCCGAGGGTGTCGTTGACGGACCGGAACCGGTCCAGGTCGATGAGCATCAGCGCGGAACGGGCGCCGATGCGCTCGGCGTCGTCCAGGGCGGTCCAGATGCGCTCCAGCAGCCACTGGCGGTTGGGCAGGCCGGTGAGCGGGTCGCGCAGTTGCTCCTCGGCGCGGGCGCGGGCGATCCACAGGGTGGAGTCGAGGGCGATCAGCGGGATCGCGAACAGCGGCAGCAGCACCGGCTGGGCGACGGCGACCACGCAGACCAGCGGGGCGATGCCGAGCAGCGCGACGGCCACCAGGCCCTGTCTGACCAGGGCGGTGCGGGCGGCGGTGGGCAGTCCGGCGCGGTGCGGCACGCTCAGGAACCAGAGCAGGGCGCGGGTGACGAGGAGGTAGGCGGCGGCGACCAGCAGCACCTCGGGGACGGTGTAGGCGGTCCAGCTGTCCGGGCTCCAGGGGTGCTCGACCGACGGGACCCGGCCGAAGGCGCTCAGCACCAGGCCGCCCGCGCCGATGCCGAGGATGTCGACCGCGCCGTGCCGCACGCCCTGGCGCCAGCGGTTGCGGCGGGCGGTGCCGACCAGGACGACGACGGTGAGGCTGACCATGCCCGCGGGCACCCACCCGTACAGCAGCAGCACGGCGAGGGTGAGCGCGGCGCCCGAGCCGGTGCCGCCCCACCAGCGGGCCCGGCCGAGCATCACGAGGTGGCCGACGATGACGCCGGTGAGCAGGGCGAGGGACCAGCCGACGGTGCCGGACGGGAAAAGGGCGTGCGCCCCGCTGAACGCGCGATGGAACCCGGCGCCCAGGACGACGGCGGCGGCCACGACGACCGCGGCAGGCAGCGCGGGCCGGACCTGCCGTTCCGCGTCGGCCGCGTGCCCGGCGGGGTGGCCGGCGCCGAGGTGGCCTGCGGCCGGGCGCGGGGTGCCCGGCCCGGTGGGTACGGCGAACTGTCCGACGGCGCGCGTCTCGGCGCCCGGTCGCTCCGGTGCCCGTACCGTCCACCGGCCCGCCCGCAGCGGTCCGGTGACCCGGCGTCGGGGCAGCCGGGAGTCCGGGGCGGCGCTCTCGGTCGGTTCCATTCCCGTCCCTCTCACCCAGCCGGCGGTGCCCACGCCGTGCGGTCCGCTGTCCGACAGCCCTCAACGGCACCGCGTCGGAAAGCCCTTGTCCCGCTCGTCAGGAGCGGGGAGATGCCCCGACCGCAGCTGGGCACGGCAGGCGCACCCCTCAACATTAGGCCGCGGAAGGCGTCCAGGGGCAGCGGTCGCGGACGGTTGCCCGAATGCGCCCCCCGCACCCCTATGCATCTGGTATGCGCCGAACGGGTGACCTTCAACCGCCCCCGGTCACCGCTCCCCGGCCGGTTCCCCGCCATCGTCCTCTCCCCCGGTCGGCGCCCCGGCCGCGGCGTCGGCCCCCGTCGTGCCGTCGGTCGCGGTGTCCTCGCCCGCCGCCTTGCCCGCCGCGGCCCCGGTGGCCGCCGCGGACTCCGCCCCGGTGTCGGCCTGTTCGTCGCGCAGGGCGACCTCGGCCGCCGCCTCCGGGCCGCGCTCCAGCAGGACCTCGAAGCCCGCCTCGTCGAGCACGGGCACCTTGAGCTGCACCGCCTTGTCGTGCTTCGAACCGGGGTTCTCGCCGACGACCGTGAACGACGTCTTCTTGGAGACCGATCCGGTCACCTTGGCGCCGCGCGCCTGGAGCGCCTCCTTGGCGCCGTCGCGGGTGAAGCGTTCGAGGGTGCCGGTGACGACGACGGTGAGCCCTTCGAGGGGGCGCGGGCCCTCGTCCTCGGCGGAGCCCTCCTCCTCCATCCGCACCCCGGCCGCCCGCCACTTGCGCAGGATCTCCTGGTGCCACTCCTCGGCGAACCACTCCTTGAGGGAGGCGGCGATGATGGCGCCGACGCCGTCGGTGTTCGACAGCTCCTCCTCGGTGGCCCGCTCGATACGCTCGATCGAGCGGAACTCGCGGGCCAGTGCCTCGGCCGCGACCGGCCCCACATGACGGATCGACAGCCCCGTCAGGATGCGGGCCAGCGGGCGCTCCTTGGCGGCCGCGATGTTCTCCAGCATCGCGACGGCGTTCTTGCGGGGCTCGCCCTGCTGGTTGGCGAAGACGGTGACGATCTTCTCCTCGCCGGTCTTCGGGTCGCGCTTGGGCAGCCCGCTGTCCTGGTCGAGGACGTACGCCGTGATCGGCAGCAGCCGCTCGATGGTGAGGTCGAAGAGGTCGCCCTCGTCGGCGAGGGCCGGGTCGGCGGGCTCCAGCGGCCGGGTGAGGGCCGCCGCCGACACGTAGCCGAAGTTCTCGATGTCCAGCGCCTTGCGGCCCGCGAGGTAGAACAGCCGCTCGCGCAACTGGGCGGGGCAGCTACGCGCGTTGGGGCAGCGCAGGTCGACGTCGCCCTCCTTCATCGGCCGCAGCGGGGTGCCGCACTCGGGGCACTCGGCGGGCATCACGAAGGGGCGCTCGCTGCCGTCGCGCAGGTCGGCGACCGGGCCGAGGATCTCCGGGATGACGTCCCCGGCCTTGCGCAGCACCACGGTGTCGCCGATGAGGACGCCCTTGGCCTTGACCACGTCCTGGTTGTGCAGGGTGGCGAACTCGACCTCGGACCCGGCCACCGTCACCGGCTCGACCTGCGCGTACGGGGTGACCCGGCCGGTGCGGCCGACGCCCACCCGGATGTTGACCAGCTTGGTGTTGACCTCCTCGGGCGCGTACTTGTAGGCGATGGCCCAGCGGGGCGCGCGGGAGGTGGAGCCGAGCCGTCCCTGCAGGGCGATCTCGTCGAGCTTGACGACCGCGCCGTCGATCTCGTGCTCCACGGAGTGCCGGTTCTCGCCGAAGTGGGCGATGAACTCCCGTACCCCGTCGAGTCCGTCGACCACCTTGTTGTGCCGGGCGGTCGGCAGGCCCCAGGACTTGAGGAGGTCGTAGGCCTCGGAGAGGCGGGTGAGGCCCTCGAAGCCCTCCAGGGCGCCGATGCCGTGGACGACCATGTGCAGCGGGCGGCCCGCGGTGACGCGCGGGTCCTTCTGGCGCAGCGAACCGGCCGCCGCGTTGCGGGGGTTGGCGAACGGCTTCTCACCGGCCTCGACCAGCCGGGCGTTGAGCGCCTGGAACTCCTCCATCGGGAAGTAGACCTCGCCGCGGATCTCCACCAGGTCGGGCACGGTCTCCGCGGTGAGCCGGTCGGGGATCTCGGTGATGGTGCGGACGTTGGGGGTGATGTCCTCGCCGGTGCGGCCGTCGCCGCGGGTGGCGGCGCGGGTGAGCCTGCCGTGCTCGTAGGTGAGGTTGACGGCGAGGCCGTCGACCTTCGGCTCGCAGAGCAGGTGGTAGTCGGTGGTGCCGACGTCCTTGGCGATCCGCTCGGCCCAGGCCGCCAGCTCCAGGTCGCTGAAGGCGTTGTCGAGGGAGAGCATGCGGGTGCGGTGCTGCACGGACGTGAAGTCCGTCCGGTAGGCGCCCGCGACCTTCTGGGTCGGGGAGTCGGGGGTGCGCAGCTCCGGGTACTCCTCCTCCAGCTCCTCCAGGGTGCGCAGGAGGGTGTCGAAGTCCGCGTCACTGACGACCGGGGCGTCGTTCACGTAGTACCGGAAGCGGTGCTCCTCGATCCGCTCAGCGAGCTGCGCGTGCTTCTCCCGTGCCTCGCTGGGCACCGTCGTCTCCGCCTGCTTGTCGCCGGCCACCGTGTTTCCTCCCGTTACTCAGGGTTGTCCGCGAGTGATCTCGCCGCCCGGACACAGTGGGCGAGCGCCCGGCGCGCGTACTGCGGGGAGGCCCCCGCGAGTCCGCACGTCGGGGTGAGGGTGACCGCCTCCGCGAGCAGCCCCGGCGGCAGCCCCAGCCTGCGCCACAGCGTCCTGACCCCCATGACGCTACCGGCAGGGTCTGACAATGCCGTGTCCGTGCCGGGTACGACACCGACGAGAAGCCGGGTGCCGCCCTCGACGGCCTCGCCGAGGGCGTCGTCGTCACGCTCGGTGAGGAGCGAGAGGTCGAAGGAGACGCCGGCCGCGCCCGCCCCGCGCAGCAGCGCGAACGGCACGCCGGGGGCGCAGGAGTGGACGACGACGGGTCCGCCGGAGTGCGCGGCGACGACGTCGCGCAGCGTGGACCCGACGAGCTGGCGGTCGACGGCGCGGTGGGTGCGGTAGCCGCTGGCGCTGCGCACCCGGCCGTCCAGGACGGCGCCGAGGGAGGGTTCGTCGAGCTGGAGGACGACGCGGGCGCCGGGGACGCGCCGGGCGACCTCGGCGAGGTGCAGGCGCAGCCCCTCGGCGAGGGAGGCGGCGAGGTCGCGGCAGGCGCCGGGGTCGGAGAGGGCGACCTCGCCGTTGCGCAGTTCCAGGGCGGCGGCGAGCGTCCAGGGGCCGACGGCCTGCACCTTCAGCATGCCGGTGTGGCCCTGGGTGAACTCCTCCAGCGCGTCCAGGTCCTCGCCGAGCCAGGCGCGGGCCCGCCTGGTGTCCCGTCCCGGCCGGTCGCCGAGCCGCCAGCCGCTGGGCTCCACGCGCGCGTACAGCTCGACGAGCATCCCGGCGGTGCGCCCGATCATGTCGGCACCCGGGCCGCGGGCGGGCAGTTCGGCGAGGTGCGGGAGGTCCTCGAAGGAGCCGGTGACGGCCTTGGCGGTCTCCCGGGCGTCACCGCCGGGCATCGAGCCGATGCCGGTGGCGGGACCGAAGGTGGGCTGGCTGTTGTCACTCACCCGGGAAGCCTATGCGGCCCCGCGGGGGTTGCCGCACGGGTGGTGGCGGGTCAGTGTCCCGGGCGCACCCGCAGGTCGCTGACCTCGGCGTCCCGGGGCAGGTCGAGGGCGGTCAGGATGGTCGTGGCGACCGACTCGGGGTCGATCCAGCGGGCCGGGTCGTACTCCTTGCCCTCCTGCTGGTGCACCTTGAGCTGCATCGGGCTGGCGGTGCGGCCGGGGTAGACGGAGGTGACGCGGACGCCGTTGCCGTGCTCCTCGGCGCGCAGGGCGTCGGCGAGCGCCTTGAGGCCGTGCTTGGAGGCGGCGTAGGCGGACCAGTCGGCGTGCGCGGCGAGTCCGGCGCCGGAGTTGACGAACAGGACGTGGCCGCGGGAGGCGCGCAGCTGGGGCAGGAAGTGCCGGGTCAGCTCGGCGGGGGCGACGAGGTTGACGTCGAGCTGGTGGCGCCAGGCCTTGGGGGTGAGGTCGCCGACCGGGCCGAGGTCGACGACGCCCGCGATGTGCAGCAGCGAGTCGACGCGGTCGGGCAGCGACTGGTGGGAGAAGGCCCAGGAGAGCCTGTCGGGGTCGGCCAGGTCGCCGACGAGGGTCCTGGCGCCGGGGAAGGCGGCGGCGAGTTCCTTGGCGCGGCCCGCGTCGCGCGCGTGGAGCACGAGGTCGTCGCCGCGCGCGTGGAGGCGGTGGGCGACGGCCTCGCCGATGCCGGAACCGGCTCCGGTGATCACATGGGTTGCCATGCCCGCCATGCTCGCACCCGCGCCGGGGCGGCCCGCTACCGGATGCCCTGGCTCTCCTCCAGGTGGGCGAGGGCGCCGACCGGCTCCTCGGCGAAGAGGACCAGGTCGGTGAGGGGCCGGGTGAGGAAGCCCTCGCTCTCCATGCGCTGGAACTGCTGCTTGAGGCCGTCGTAGAAGCCCTCGGTGTTGAGGACGACGAGGGGCTTGTCGGTGTGGCCGTGCTTCTTCAGCTCCATGATCTCGGTGGCCTCGTCGAGGGTGCCGGTGCCGCCGACCATGACGACCACGGCGTCGGCCTTCTCCAGGAGGAGCTTCTTGCGCTCGGAGAGGTCGGCGGCTATGACCATCTCGTCGGCGCCGTCGCGGGCCTTGGCGGCGAGGAAGCCGACGGAGACGCCGACCAGCCGCCCGCCCGCCTCCTGGACGCCGTCGGCGACGACCTTCATCAGGCCGGTGTCGGAGCCGCCCCAGACGAGGGTGTGGCCGCCCGCCCCGAGCAGGGTCGCGAACTCGCGCGCGGGGCGCGTGTAGCGGTCGTCGAGGTCGGCGGCGGAGAGGAAGACACAGATGCGCATGACGTCACGGTACGGCGGAACATCCGGGGCCCCGCAATCGTTTTCCCTGCATGGCCGAAGGACACACGATCACCATCGAAGAGGGCACCCGGCGGGTCAGGGTCGTGCACGGCGACCAGGTCCTGGCGGAGAGCGACCGCCCGCTCCTGCTGCGCGAGACGGGCTGCCCGCCGCGCTACTACATCCCGGCCGAGGACGTCCGCCTCGACCTGCTGACCCCGTCGGACACCCGCACCCACTGCCCGTTCAAGGGCGACGCCTCGTACTGGTCGCTGCCGGACGCGGCGGACCTGGTGTGGTCCTACCCCGAGCCGAAGCCGGAGGTGGCCGCGATCAAGGACCACCTGTGCTTCTACGAGGTGGAGGAAGTGGCGGCCGCCTGAGCGCCGGGCCGCGGCCGTCCCTACGGCGTCCGCGGCCCCCGGCACGGCTCAGACGTCGGCCGTCGCCGCCCGCACGGTCGTCGCGATCGTCGCGGACCCCACCACGCGCGTGCCGTCGTACAGGACGATCGCCTGGCCGGGCGCGACCCCGCGGACCGGCTCGGTGAAGGTGACCTCCAGCGTGCCGTCGACGAGCGCCGCGTGGACCTCCGTCTCCCCGCCGTGGGCGCGCAGTTGCGCGGTGTAGGTGCCGGGGGCGATCGGGGCGCCGCCGCACCAGCGGGGGCGGACGGCGGTGAGCGCGCCGACGTCCAGGGAGGCGGCCGGGCCGACCGTCACGGTGTTGTCGACCGGGGAGATGTCCAGCACGTAGCGGGGCTTGCCGTCGGCGGCCGGGGTGCCGATGCGCAGGCCCTTGCGCTGGCCGATGGTGAAGCCGTAGGCGCCCTCGTGCGAGCCGACGACCGCGCCGGACTCGTCGACGATGTCGCCCTCGGCCCTGCCCAGGCGGTCGGCGAGGAAGCCCCGGGTGTCGCCGTCGGCGATGAAGCAGATGTCGTGCGAGTCGGGCTTCTTGGCGACCGCGAGGCCGCGGCGCTCGGCCTCGGCGCGGATCTCGTCCTTGGTGGTGAGGGTGTCGCCGAGCGGGAAGAGGGCGTGCGCGAGCTGCCTCTCGTCCAGGACGCCGAGGACGTAGGACTGGTCCTTGGCCATGTCGGAGGCGCGGTGCAGTTCGCGGCTGCCGTCGGCGAGGGTAACGACCTGGGCGTAGTGGCCGGTGCACACGGCGTCGAAGCCGAGGGCCAGCGCCTTGTCCAGGAGTGCGGCGAACTTGATCTTCTCGTTGCAGCGCAGGCACGGGTTGGGGGTGCGGCCGGCCTCGTACTCGGCGACGAAGTCCTCGACGACGTCCTCGCGGAAGCGTTCGGCGAGGTCCCAGACGTAGAACGGGATGCCGATGACGTCGGCGGCCCGGCGGGCGTCGCGGGAGTCCTCGATGGTGCAACAGCCGCGGGCGCCGGTGCGGAACGACTGGGGGTTGGCCGAGAGCGCCAGGTGGACGCCGGTCACGTCGTGGCCCGCCTCGGCGGCGCGGGCCGCGGCCACGGCGGAGTCCACGCCGCCCGACATGGCGGCCAGGACGCGGAGGGGGCGGGATCGCTGCGGGGTGTCAGTCATAGCCCTTCCAGGGTAAGGGCGGCCGGGAACCGGATCTCGCGGATATCCGTTGTGGATCGCGTGGGGGAGAAGAAGAAGGACTCGGACCGGCGGATCGGGCGGCGCTCGCTGCTGATCGGCGGCGCGGCGGCGGCGCTCGGCACGGCCGCGCTGGCGCGCGAGGAGCTGGGGCGCCTGTGGTGGCGGCTGCCCGGCAACCGCAAGCCCCGGGTCGAGGGCGCGGTGGACTTCGGGGGCGCGCTGTGGACGGCGGCGTCGCCGGGGAACTTCCGGTGGGCGGACCGGCCGGACGACTACCCGATAGACCGCGTGATCATCCATGTCACGCAGGGCAGTTACGGCAGCGCGGTCAAGGTGTTCCAGGACCCCGCGCACCAGGCCGCGGCCCACTACATCGTGCGCAAGGACGGCCGGATCACGCAGATGATCCGCGAGCTGGACGTGGCGTTCCACGCGGGCAACAGGTCGTTCAACGAGCGGAGCGTGGGGATCGAGCACGAGGGGTTCGTGGACCGCCCGCAGGACTTCACGGACGCGATGTACGCGGCCTCGGCGCGGCTGACGGCGAGGATCTGCGCGCGGTACGGCATCCCCGTCGACCGCACGCATGTGATCGGGCACGTGGAGGTGCCGGGGACCGACCACACCGACCCGGGGCCGCACTGGGACTGGGACCGGTACATGAGGCTCGTCCGGCAGGCGAAGCGTGACGCGGATCACGCCGAGGCGACGGCGTGAGCGGCCTCCGGGAGCCGGGCGTCGCACGCCCGGCGCGGTGTGCGCCGGGTCCCGCGCGGTGCAGTCGGCTCAGCTGAGCCCGGCCGCGCGGGCGCGCTCGACGGCCGGGCCGATCGCCTTGGCGACGGCCTCGACGTCGGCCTGGGTCGAGGTGTGGCCCAGGGAGAAGCGCAGGGTGCCGCGGGCCAGGTCGGGATCGGTGCCGGTGGCCAGCAGGACGTGGCTGGGCTGGGCGACGCCCGCGGTGCAGGCTGAGCCGGTGGAGCACTCGATGCCCTGGGCGTCGAGCAGCAGGAGCAGCGAGTCGCCCTCGCAGCCGGGGAAGGTGAAGTGGGCGTTGGCCGGGAGCCGGTGGACCGGGTCCCCGCCGAGGATCGCGTCCGGGACGGCCGTGCGCACCGCCGTGACGAGGCTGTCGCGCAGGGCGCCGATCTCGTGGGCGAACCGGTCGCGCCGTTCGGCGGCGAGCCGTCCGGCCACCGCGAAGGAGGCGACGGCCGGGACGTCCAGGGTGCCGGAGCGCACGTGCCGCTCCTGGCCGCCGCCGTGCAGGACGGGCACCGGGGTGTGCTCGCGGCCGAGGAGCAGCGCGCCGATGCCGTAGGGGCCGCCCACCTTGTGCGCGGAGACGGTCATCGCGGCGAGCCCGGAGGCGGCGAAGTCGACCGGCACCTGGCCGAACGCCTGGACCGCGTCGGCGTGCAGCGGGACGCCGAACTCGGCGGCCACGTCGGCCAGTTCACGGACCGGCAGGATCGTGCCGATCTCGTTGTTGGCCCACATCACGGTCGCCAGGGCGACGTCGTCGGGGTTGCGGGCGATGGCCTCGCGCAGCGCCTCGGGGTGCACCCGGCCGTGCCGGTCGACGGGCAGGTACTCGACGGTGGCGCCCTCGTGCTCGCCGAGCCAGTCCACGGCGTCGAGGACCGCGTGGTGCTCGACGGGGCTGGACAGGACGCGCACCCGGGCCGGGTCGGCGTCCCTGCGGGACCAGTACAGGCCCTTGACGGCGAGGTTGTCGGCCTCGGTGCCGCCGGAGGTGAGGACGATCTCGCTGGGTCGGGCGCCGAGCGCCTCGGCGAGCGTCTCGCGGGATTCCTCGACGGTGCGGCGGGCCCCGCGTCCGGAGGCGTGGAGGGAGGAGGCGTTGCCGGTGGTGCCCAGGTGCGCCGTGAGGGCCTCGACGGCCTCGGGGAGCATCGGGGTGGTCGCGGCGTGGTCGAGGTAAGCCATGGTGGGCCCGATTCTACGGCGCCGCCCCGGACGGCCGGCGGGGCAGGTCGGGGTACCGCGGCGGAGGCGGAACGGGGCTGGGCGCGGGCAGGGCACAGGCAGGGCCCGCAGGCAGGGGCTGAGCGGTCGGCGCGGGTCCCCGGCTCCGGGGAGGCCGGGCGCGCGGAGGCTCCGGGCGAACCCCCCAGCGCGGACCCCCGGAACCGGGTCACAGGCTCCAGGAGATGGTGTCGCTCCACTGCATGGCGACGACCAGGACCACCAGGTCGGCCACGCCGAGGCCGAGGCCGAGCAGGGCGCGGCCGCGGCGGGCGGTGCCGCGCCAGAGGGCGACGGCGGCCAGCGCGACGGCGATCGGGCCGAGGAAGACGTTGAGGACCAGCAGGCCGAGCAGGCCGAGGACGAAGGACGCGACGGCCATGCCGTCGGCGTCGCGGACGGCGGTGCGACGGCCCGGGGCCGGTGCGGTGAGGTGCATGACGGGTCAACTCCCGGCGGTCGGGGACACGGTGGTCGGAACGGGTGGCGCGGGCGGTGCGGAGTGGCGCGATCAGCGGGCCGGGGTCGAGGCCGAGGCCGGGACCGAGGCCGCGCGGCGGCGGCCGTGGCGCTCGCGGACCGCGAAGACGACCAGCCAGACGCCGATGACGGCGGCCGCGGCGAGGCTGACGGGGAGGGGCGCGTGGGCGACGGTGCCCATGACGACGCCCAGCAGGAGGAGCGCGGCGACGAGGAACAGCATGGGAAGGAGTACCCCCTCCGAGACGCCCGGGGCGCCTCTCGTGTCGTTGCGGTGAACGATTGCGGTAACAGTTGTTCACTGACTACCCAGTCTAGCGCGCACCTCACTTCCCACCGCGGGAGAACAGTTGTTAACTGGATGACATGAGTCACACGCCCGGCGCCCGGCAGGCCCAGAAGCAGCGGACCCGGCAGGCGCTGCTGGACGCGGCGCTCGGGCTGCTGGCTGAGCAGAGCCTGAGCAGCCTCGGGCTGCGCGAGGTCACCCGGGCCGCCGGGGTCGCCCCGACCGCCTTCTACCGGCATTTCCGCTCCACCGCCGACCTCGGGGTCGCGCTGGTCGGGGAGGCGCTGGACAGCCTGCACGCGATGATCCGCACGACGCTCTCGCCCGTCGACGACAGCGCCCGCCGCATCACCCGGGCGGTCGGCCTGGTCGCCGGTCACGTGGACGCCCATCCCGCGCACGTCCGCTTCGTCGCGCGCGAGCGCCACGGCGGGGTGCAGCCGGTGCGGGAGGCGATCAGGGAGCAACTGGTGCGGTTCGCCGAGGAGGTGAAGGCGGAGCTGGCGAAGGACCCGCGCTCCCGGGGCTGGAGCGACGACGACCTCCTGATGCTGGCCCACCTCTACGTGGACCAGATGCTCAGCACGGCGTCCCTCTTCCTGGAGACCCCCGGGGACGAGCCGCTGGAGCGGGAGCGGGTGGCCCGTCTTGCGGCCCGGCAACTGCGCCTGATCGGCACCGGCCGCGCCCACTGGCTGGACTGAACCGGCTGGACTGACCGGGCGGGCTCAGCGGGCGCGGCTCGGGCGACGGGCGGCATGGGCGAGGGGCACGGCTCGGGCGACCTGGACGGCGGGGCGGCCGCGCCCGGGTCCGGGAGGTCCGCCCCGCCGCGGGCTCAGCCCTCCGTGGCCGCCGCGCTCGGGGTGCCGCTCGGCGCGGCACCGCCCTGACCACCGCCGGGACCGCCGCAGCCGCC
>NZ_FMCI01000079.1 GCF_900091845.1 Streptomyces sp. SolWspMP-5a-2 | reverse complement strand
GCCCGCCCCCGGCGACCCGGCCGGCACCCCGCACCCGCGCGACGGGCACGCGCGTGACGAGCATCCGCGCGGCGGCCACCCGCGCGGCGGCACCGCGCGCTTCCCCGGCCCCCGTGCCGCCGACGACGTGGGCCGCCAGATCAAGGGCTTCATCTCCACCAGCGAGATCACCCCGGGCGAGGCCGTCGACTTCCACATCACGGTCGACCCGCCCCAGGAGTTCGCCGTCGACATCTACCGCGTCGGCCACTACGGCGGCGACGGCGCCGCGAAGATCACCACCAGCCCCCGGCTCTCCGGCATCGTCCAGCCCACGCCGCTCGCCGCCGACCGCACCGTCTCCTGCCACCACTGGTGGCTCTCCTGGCGGTTGCAGATCCCCACGTACTGGAGCATCGGCGCCTACGTCGCCGTCCTCACCACCGTCGACGGCTACCGCTCCCACATCCCCTTCACGGTCCGCGACAGGCACCCCGCCGATCTGCTGCTCGTGCTGCCGGACGTGACCTGGCAGGCGTACAACCTCTATCCGGAGGACGGCCGTACCGGCGCGAGCTTCTACCACGCCTGGGACGAGCGGGGACGGCTGCTGGGCGAGGCGGACGCGGCGACCACCGTCTCCTTCGACCGCCCCTACGCGGGCGCCGGACTGCCGCTGCACGTCGGCCACGCCTACGACTTCATCCGCTGGGCCGAGCGCTACGGCTACGACCTCGCCTACGCCGACGCCCGCGATCTGCACGCGGGCCACGTCGATCCGGCCCGCTACCGCGGTCTGGTCTTCCCCGGCCACGACGAGTACTGGTCGGCCACCATGCGCAGGACCGTGGAGCGGGCCCGCGACCAGGGCACGTCGCTCGTCTTCCTGTCCGCCAACAGCCTCTACTGGCAAGTGGAGTTGGGACCTTCCCCGTCCGGGACCCCGGACCGGTTGCTGACCTGCCGCAAGCGCAGGGGCCCCGGCAAGCCCGTGCTGTGGCGCGAGGTCGACCGCCCCGAGCAGCAGGTGATGGGCATCCAGTACGGCGGGCGGGTGCCCGAGCCGAGCCCGCTGATCGTCCGCAACGCCGACCACTGGCTGTGGGAGGCCACCGGCGCGCACGAGGGCGACCCGATCGAGGGCCTGGTCGCGGGCGAGGCCGACCGCTACTTCCCGCGCACCGCGCTCCCGGAGCACGACGACCGCGTGCTGCTCGCGCACTCCCCGTACACCGACCCCGACGGCGTCGTCCGCCACCAGGACACGTCCCTGTACCGGGCCCCGTCCGGCGCGCTCGTCTTCGCCTCGGGCACCTTCGCCTGGACGCCGTCCCTGGACCGCCCCGGCCATGTCGACGCCCGCGTGCAGCGCGCCACCGCCAACCTGCTGGACCGTATCTGCAAACGCGACTGAGCCCCGCGCACCCGACAGACCCCTCGGTCCGGCCCCCTCCCCCCTTCCCCCTCCCCCCGCTCCGTCGTCGCCCCGCGTACGGGAGAATCGACCCAGTTGGACAGAACCACAGGAGGAAACCGTGTCCGGATTCGTCGAAAAGCCCGAGCCGCTCCAGGTTCCGGGCCTGGTGCACCTGCACACCGGCAAGGTGCGCGAGCTGTACCGCAACGACGCCGGTGACCTCGTGATGGTCGCCAGCGACCGCCTCTCCGCCTACGACTGGGTGCTGCCCACCGAGATCCCCGACAAGGGCCGGGTGCTGACCCGGCTGTCGCTGTGGTGGTTCGACCAGCTCGCCGACCTGGTCCCGAACCACGTCCTGAGCACCGACCTGCCGCCCGGCGCCCCCGCCGACTGGGCCGGCCGGACCCTGGTGTGCAAGTCGCTGGAGATGGTCCCGGTGGAGTGCGTGGCCCGCGGCTACCTCACCGGCTCGGGCCTCGCCGAGTACGACGCCTCGCGCACCGTCTGCGGTCTCGCCCTGCCCGAGGGCCTGGTCGACGGCTCCGAGCTGCCCGCCCCGATCTTCACCCCGGCGACCAAGGCGGCCGTCGGCGAGCACGACGAGAACGTGTCGTACGAGGAGGTGGCCCGCCAGGTCGGCGCCGAGACCGCGGCCGAGCTGCGGCAGACGACCCTGGCCGTCTACGCGCGCGCCCGGGACATCGCCAGGGAGCGCGGGATCATCCTCGCGGACACCAAGTTCGAGTTCGGCTTCGACGACGGCACGCTGGTCGTCGCCGACGAGGTGCTCACTCCGGACTCGTCCCGTTTCTGGCCGGTCGACCGCTGGCAGCCGGGACGCGCGCAGCCGTCGTACGACAAGCAGTTCGTGCGGGACTGGCTGACCTCGCCCGCCTCCGGCTGGGACCGCACGAGCGAGCGCCCGCCGCCCGCGCTGCCGCAGGAGGTCGTGGACGCCACGCGCGCCAAGTACATCGAGGCGTACGAGCTGCTGACCGGCCTCACCTGGTCGTAGGCGGCGACGGCGAAGGCCCCCGGTCTCCCGGGGGCCTTCGGTGTGGAGCGGACGACGAGGCTCGAACTCGCGACCTCAACCTTGGCAAGGTTGCGCTCTACCAACTGAGCTACGTCCGCAGTGCGCCGTGGCGCGAGAGCAACTATACCCAACCCCGCTCCCGTGCGAGCCGCACCGCCGTGTGCCGGTTCTCCGCCCCGAGCTTGCCGGCGGCGGACGACAGGTAGTTGCGGACGGTCCCCTGGGAGAGCGCGGCCCGTTCGGCGATCTCCGCCACAGGCGCCCCGTCGGCGGCGAGTTCCAGCACCTCGGCCTCCCGCGCGGTCAGCGGGGAGTCGCCGGAGGCGATCGCGTCGGCGGCCAACTCCGGGTCGACGTAACGGTTTCCGGCGTGCACCGTGCGGATGATCTCGGCGAGCCGCTGGGCGCTCACCGTCTTCGGGACGAACCCGCGCACACCGGCCGCGAGGGCCCTCTTGAGGTGCCCGGGGCGGCCGTGGCTGGTGACGATCAGGACCCGGCAGCCGGGCAGCTCGCCCCGCAGGGATGTGGCGACCTTCACACCGTCCGCGCCGGGCATCTGGAGATCGAGGACCGCGACGTCCGGTTCGTGGGCCCGCGCCATGGCCAGCGCCTCGGGCCCGGTGGCGGCCTCCGCGACGACGATGAGGTCGTCCTCCAGCGCCAGCAGCGCGGCCAGCGCGCCCCGGATCAGATGCTCGTCGTCGGCGAGCAGCACCCGCACACTCACGCGGTGACCTCCGCCGCGGTCAGCGGGACCCGGGCCACCAGCCGGAACAGCTCGCCGCCGGCCGGTCCGGCCTCCAGCGTGCCGCCCACCTCGGCCAGCCGCTCGCGCAGCCCGGCCAGCCCCGATCCGCCGCCGCCGCGCACGTCACCGGCGCCGTCGTTCTCGACCGTCAACACGACCCGTCCCTCCGTCGTCTCCAGGCGGACTCCGCACCGCCCCGCGTTCCCGTGCCGCAGCACGTTGGTGGTGGCCTCCCTGACCACCCAGCCGAGCGCCGACTGCACCTCGTCCGGCAGCCCCACCGCCTCGCCCCGCACCTCGCAGGCGATCCCGGCCGCCGCCAACACCCCGCGCGCACCGGCGAGTTCGACCCCGAGGTCGGCCTCCCGGTAGCCGCGTACGACGTCCCTGACCTCCCGCTGCGTCTCCCGCGCGATGCGCTGCACCTCGATCATCTGCTCCACGGCCTCGGCCCGCCCGCGCCGGGCGAGCTGGACGGCGAGTTCGCTCTTGAGGGCGACGACGGCGAGGTTGCGGCCCATCACGTCGTGCAGGTCGCGCCCGAACCGCAGCCGCTCCTCGGCGACGGCGAGCCTGGCCCGGGTCTCGCGGGCCTCGTCGAGGGCGTACACCGCGTCGAGCAGCCAGACCGAGAAGAAGGCGGTGAAGGCGATGAACCCGCCGCCGACCAGCACCCCGGCCGCGGTGATCAGCGACGCCGACCAGGGCACCCCGAGGGCGAGGTTGGCGGCGCAGGCGGCGAGGCCGTACGCGGCGACGACGGCGCCCAGCGGGCGCAGTCCGCGCAGGGCGAGCGCGGAGATCCCGGCGCCGACCACCATGACGATGCCGAAGACCATGCCGGCCGCGGTCGCGACGCGGTCGGAGTCCGGCCAGGCGCGGGCGACCAGCAGCGCGGCGAGTCCGGCGCCCGCGGTGACGGCGGCCAGCGCCCCCAGCAGCCGCACGGGCTGCGGGCGCCTGCCCCGGGTCCAGTCCAGCCCCCGCGACACGGTCACCATGGACACCGCCGCGTGCACCACCGTCAGCGCCAGCAGCAGGGCGCCGAGGCCGGGGCCGAGCCCGCCGACGGCGGCCAGGCCGATGCTCGGCACCTCGATGAGGGCGAGGAAGTGGAACGACCACCGGGTGTACGTCTCGAACTTCGCGGGCGTGCTCTTGCGGCGCCACCAGCCCTCGGGACCGCGCATCATCCCGTCGCTCCCCTTCTCTCTCACCCTCGACGGCTCCCGGCCGGGGACCCGCTCCCGTGGCCGGGTCCCGGCCCGGGTCCCCGGGCTCAGTGCCGGGGTTCCCAGCGGAACCGCCGCTGTACAGCAAACACGGCCACCGCGGTCCAGGCCAGCGCGATCGCCAGGGTGCCCAGCACCTGGCCGCCGGTGAGCTGCCCGGTCCAGCCGCCCTGCACCAGCCGGACGGCGGGGGAGAGCGGCAGGAAGCGGCAGACGTCGGCGAGCCGGTCGGGCAGCGTCTCCAGCGGCACCGCCATGCCCGAGCCGAGCATCGACACGAACATCAGCGGCAACGCGGTGACCTGGGCGCTCTCCACGGTCTTGGTGATCCCGGCGGTGACGGCGGCCAGCGCCGCGCTCAGCACCAGGCCGAGCAGCACGCCCGCCACCGCGAGCAGCGGAGCCTTCGGCGCCCCGGTGTCCAGCAGCAGTCCGCAGCCGACGGCGACGATCACGCACTGCGCGAGGCCGACGCAGAGGGAGGGCAGCGCGGTGCCGAGCAGGATCTCGGGGTCGCCGATCTCGCCGGTGCGCAGCCGCTTGAGGACGAGTTCCTCCCGGCGCGAGACGAAGGCGCTGACCAGGGAGGTGTAGACGGCGAAGAGGAAGGCGAAGCCGATCGCCGCGGTCAGCAGCACCGTGCCGACGTTCAGCCCCTGGCCCTTCAGGTCGAGCTGGTCGAGGGCCGGGCGCACGCTGAACGGCAGCACCAGCGGCACCAGCAGCGCGGTGAAGACGGCGGTGCGGTTGCGCGCGAGCAGGGTCAGCTCGGCGCGGGCCAGGGCGCGCAGCCGACGGCCGGGGGTGGACCGGGCGGCGGGCCCGGCGGAGGCGCGCGCGGTCCTGCCCGCGCCGGTGTCCATGACGTCGCTCATGCCGCTGTCTCCGACTTCGCTCCGTGGGCGGCCGGGCCGAGCCCGCCGTCCGTCCTGTGCTGCTGGGCGATCCCGAGGAACGCCTCCTCCAGTGACGCGGACCGCACGTCGAGTCCGCCGAGTTCGACCCGGGCGCCCTCGGCCCAGGTGAGCAGTCCGGTGGCGGCCCGCTGGAGCTCCCGGGTGCGCAGCCGGACGGTCCTGCCCTCGACCTCGTGCCCGGTGACGCCGAGCGCGGCGAGCGGGGGCAGGTCGCCGAGGTGGTAGCCGTCGGGGAGCCGGAAGGAGATGCGGGACGGCTGGGCCGCGGTGACGTCGGCGGGGGTTCCGGTGACGGCGATCCGGCCCTCGCGCATGATGGCGAGCCGGTCGGCGAGGTTCTCGGCCTCTTCGAGGTAGTGGGTGGTCAGCAGCACGGTGGTGCCGGTGGCGCGCAGGGCGCGCACCAACTCCCAGGTGGCGCGGCGTCCTTCGGCGTCGAGGCCGGTCGTCGGCTCGTCCAGGAAGAGGACCTCCGGGTCGCCGAGCAGGGCGAGCGCCAGGTCGAGGCGGCGGCGTTCGCCGCCGGAGAGCTGCTTGACCCGGACGGCGCCGCGGCCGCCGAGCCCGACCTGGTCGAGGACCTCGGCCTCGGGCCGGGCGCCGCTCACGCAGCCCGCCCACATCCGGGCGGTCTCGGTGACAGTCAGCTCGGACGGGAAGCCGCCCTCCTGGAGCATGACGCCGGTGCGCGGGCGGACGGCGCCGCGCTCGGCGTAGGGGTCGTGGCCGAGCACCCGCACCCGTCCCGAGCTGGCCGGGGCGAGACCTTCGAGCACCTCGACGGTGGAGGTCTTGCCCGCGCCGTTGGTGCCCAGGAGCGCGAAGACCTCGCCGCGGCCGACCTGGAAGCCGATTCCTCGTACGGCCTCGAACCCGCCCCCGTAGACGCGGTGGAGGTCGGTGACCTCAATCACGTGTTCGTGTTCGTGGATGTCGTGGGTTGCCATGTACTCAGCGTTCCGCCGGCCGGGCCCCGTCGGCAGTGCGCGGTGTCACCGGTCGGTATGACAAATGTCAGAAGAAGCGCGCCGGAAGGGACGGGGGAAGCGGTCCGGTACAACGCGAAGGCCCCGGTCCGATGGACCGGGGCCTTCTTCACGAGCGGACGACGAGGCTCGAACTCGCGACCTCAACCTTGGCAAGGTTGCGCTCTACCAACTGAGCTACGTCCGCATTGCCTCCGACCGGCTCCCACCGATCGGCGCGGGCACCAGCCTACCCGAACCAGTGGACTGGTCTGGACCGGCGGTGCAGAGCGGGTGACAGGAATTGCACACTGCGCCTTCCCCCTGGAAGGGGGATGTTCTACTACTGAACTACACCCGCATGTACTCCTCGGACCGGGCCTTTCGGCCTCGCCCCTCGGCGTGCTCCAGACTCTAGCCGACCCAGAGGGGTGCAACGCAAGTCGGTTCTCCCGAGGGGCCGATGACCGGTCGTCGGCCCCTCCGCGGTCCCGCGTTCACTGGGCCGCGCTGAAAGCCTCGTAGACCTTCTTGGGGATGCGGCCGCGGGCCGGGACGTCCATCTTGTTGGCCTGGGCCCAGGCGCGGACGGCGGCGGGGTCGGGGGCGACCTCCGTCTGCCGGTAGGTCCTGCCGGAGCGCGATCTCTTGCGGCCGGCCTCGACGTACGGCTCCAGCGCCTCGCGCAGTTTCCTGGCATTGGTTTGATTCAGGTCGATCTCGTACGACTTGCCGTCGAGTCCGAAGGCGATCGTTTCCGCCGCTTCCGAGCCGTCGATGTCGTCAGAGAGCGTGACCACGACCTTCTGCGCCACGAATATCGGTCCCTCCGTACGGCACGTTGCCGAATTCATTTGTACAGTGCCTTGCATTGCAATGTGAAGCTCGACTAAATCCTCCCGCGTGTCCGAGCGCAATAGGTATCGGGTGTCGATCTCGGATCTTTCCCGGAACTTTTCGACCACGGACACCCGTGTGCCGGTCCGTGACGGGCGTCACGTAGCTTCCTCCAACGCTACCCGCGTAGAAATTTTGTACGGGTAGTCTGAAGCCACCTGTAGGAACCTGCTCAGCACCACAACACCGGGAGTGCCAGTGGCACGCGTCGTAGTCGACGTCATGCTCAAGCCGGAGATCCTCGACCCCCAGGGCCAGGCGGTGCAGCGCGCACTGCCGCGGCTGGGTTTCGAAGGCATCTCCGATGTACGTCAGGGAAAGCGATTCGAACTGGAAGTTGACGGGCCGGTCGACGAGGCCGTGCTCGCCCGCATCCACGATCTTGCGGAATCCTTCCTCGCCAACACGGTGATCGAGGACTTCACGGTCAAGGTCGAAGAGGCGGCGGAAGTCGCGGAGGCCGCGAAGTGACCGCTCGTATTGGCGTCGTCACTTTCCCGGGCAGTCTCGACGACCGGGACACCCGGCGCGCGATCCGTCTCGCGGGCGCCGAACCGGTCGCCCTGTGGCACAAGGACAAGGACCTCCACCAGGTCGACGCCGTGGTGCTGCCCGGCGGGTTCTCCTACGGCGACTATCTGCGGGCCGGCGCCATCTCGCGTTTCTCGCCGGTGATGGAGACCGTCATCGAGCAGGCGAAGGCCGGACTGCCGGTGCTCGGCATCTGCAACGGATTCCAGGTCCTCACCGAGGCCCACCTGCTGCCGGGCGCCATGCTCGGCAACAACCACCTGCACTTCATCTGCCGCGACCAGAAGCTGCGGGTGGAGAACGCGGACACCGCCTGGACCGGTGACTACACGGCCGGTCAGGAGATCAACATCCCGCTGAAGAACATGGACGGCCGGTACGTCGCCGACGCGTACACGCTGGAGAAGCTGGAGGCCGAGGGGCGGGTCGTCTTCCGCTACCTGGTCGACGGCCCCGAAGCGGACGGCTACGGCAACCCGAACGGCTCGCTGCGCGACATCGCCGGGGTCACCAACGAGGCCGGGAACGTCGTCGGCCTCATGCCGCACCCCGAGCACGCCGTGGAGTCGCTGATCGGTACCGGTCGTACCGACGGCCTGCCGTTCTTCACCTCGATCCTCAAGAAGCTGGTCAACGCATGAGCCGGACGCCTCTGGACACGGTCGAGCACGCGGCCGAAACCCCTGACGTCGCGCTGCCCTGGGCCGAACTCGGCCTGAAGAAGGACGAGTACGAGCGCGTCGTGGAGATCCTCGGCCGCCGCCCGACCGGCGCCGAGCTGGCCATGTACTCGGTCATGTGGTCCGAGCACTGCTCGTACAAGTCCTCCAAGGTCCACCTGCGCCAGTTCGGCGAGAAGGCCCCGCACTCCGACGCGCTCCTCGTCGGCATCGGCGAGAACGCCGGTGTGGTCGACGTCGGCCAGGGCTACGCGGTCACCTTCAAGGTCGAGTCGCACAACCACCCGTCGTACGTCGAGCCCTACCAGGGCGCGGCCACCGGCGTCGGCGGCATCGTGCGCGACATCATCGCGATGGGCGCCCGCCCGGTCGCGGTCGTCGACCCGCTGCGGTTCGGCGCCGCCGACCACCCCGACACCAAGCGGGTCCTGCCCGGCGTGGTCGCGGGCATCGGCGGCTACGGCAACTGCCTGGGCCTGCCCAACATCGGCGGCGAGGTCGTCTTCGACGCCTGCTACCAGGGCAACCCGCTGGTCAACGCGGGCGCCATCGGCGTCATGCGGCACGAGGACATCCACCTCGCGAAGGCGTCGGGCGCCGGCAACAAGGTCATCCTGTACGGGGCCAGGACCGGCGGCGACGGCATCGGCGGCGCCTCCATCCTCGCCTCCGAGACCTTCGACGACGCCAAGCCGTCCAAGCGCCCGGCCGTGCAGGTCGGCGACCCCTTCCAGGAGAAGCTCCTCATCGAGTGCACCCTGGAGGCGTTCGCCGAGAAGCTGGTCGTCGGCATCCAGGACCTCGGCGCGGCCGGACTCTCCTGCGCCACCAGCGAGTTGGCGTCCAACGGCTCCGGCGGCATGCGGGTCGTCCTGGACGACGTCCCGCTGCGCGACTCCACGCTCTCGCCCGAGGAGATCCTCATGAGCGAGTCGCAGGAGCGGATGTGCGCGGTCGTCGAGCCGGGCAAGGTCGACCGCTTCCTCGCGATCTGCGAGAAGTGGGACGTCATCGCCACCGTCATCGGCGAGGTCACCGACGGCGACCGGCTGGAGATCTTCTGGCACGGCGGCAAGATCGTCGACGTCGACCCGCGCACGGTCGCCCACGACGGCCCGGTCTACGAGCGCCCCTACGCCCGCCCCGACTGGCAGGACGCCCTCCAGGCCGACACCGCCGCCGCGCTGGCCAGGCCCGCGGACGCGGACGAACTGCGGGCGCAGGTCCTCCGGTTGGTCGGCTCGCCCAACCAGGCGTCCAAGTCCTGGATCACCTCCCAGTACGACCACTTCGTGCAGGGCAACACGGTCCTCGCCCAGCCCGAGGACTCCGGGATGATCCGGATCGACGAGGAGAGCGGCCTCGGCGTCGCCATCGCGACCGACGGCAACGGCCGGTTCGCCAAGCTCGACCCGTACACCGGCGCCCAGTTGGCGCTCGCGGAGGCCTACCGCAACGTCGCGACGACCGGTGCGAAGCCGCTCGCCGTCTCCGACTGCCTCAACTTCGGCTCCCCCGAGGACCCCGCGGTGATGTGGCAGTTCGCCGAGGCCGTGCGCGGACTGGCCGACGGATGCCAGCAGTTGGGCACCCCGGTCACCGGCGGCAACGTCTCCCTCTACAACCAGACCGGCGAGGTGGCCATCCACCCGACGCCGGTCGTCGCGGTCCTCGGCGTCATCGACGACGTGGCCCGGCGCACCCCGGTCGCCTTCCAGGAGGACGGGCAGCTGCTCTACCTCCTCGGCGACACCCGCGAGGAGTTCGACGGCTCCGCCTGGTCGCAGGTGGTCCACGGGCACCTCGGCGGCCTGCCCCCGAAGGTCGACCTGGAGCGGGAGCGGCTGCTCGCCGAGATCCTCATCTCGGCCTCCCGTGACGGCATGGTCGACGCCGCGCACGACCTGTCCGACGGCGGCCTGATCCAGGCGGTCGTGGAGTCGGCGCTGCTCGGCGACAGGGGCGCCCGGCTCGTCGTCCCGGACGGCCTGGACGCGTTCACGCTGCTGTTCTCGGAGTCGGCGGGCCGCGCGCTGGTCGCCGTACCGCGCTCCGAGGAGCTGCGCTTCACCGACATGTGCGGCGCGCGGGGCCTGCCCGCCACCCGCGTCGGCGTGGTCGACGGCACCTCCGTGGAGCTCCAGGGCGCGTTCGAGCTGCCGCTCGCGGAGCTGCGCGCGGCGCACGAGGGCACCATCCCGGCGCTGCTGGCCTGAGCCGTACCGCACGAGGGCCCCGCCGGACGTCCGGCGGGGCCCTCGTCACGCGGCGACGGGGTCGCCGCTGCGCCCGGGTGCGCGGGCCGGGGTCCTGGGCAGCCGCAGCGACATGACCGTGGCCAGCGCCATCAGCGCGGCGCCGCTCCAGAACACCACGTCCGTCGCGTCGACGAAGGCCCGCATCCCGTCGGCGCGGGCGGCGCCGGTCAGCCCGGACAGCGCCGTCACACCGCCGCCGGGGCCGTGCTCGGCGTACAGCCGGGTCAGGACGGTGCCGAACAGGGCGGTGCCCAGGGCGGTGCCGAGGGTCTGGAAGTACCGCACGGAGGTGGTGGCGACGCCGAGCCGCCCGGCCGGTGCCGCGTCCTGGACGAGCACCACCAACTGGCCCAGGAGCTGCCCGAACCCGGCGCCCATCAGCGCGAGTTCGGCGCGGATCAGCCACAGCGAGGTGTCCGGCCCCGTGGTGAGGGCGAGCAGCGCGAAGGCGGCGGAGGCGGTGGCGGTCCCGGCGATCGCCGAGGTGCGGGCGGTCCAGCCGCGGGCGGCGAGCGGCCCGGTCAGCGCGCCGCTCACGGCGAGTCCGAGCGCCATCGGCACCAGGTGGAGGGCGGCGGCGGAGCTGGCGATGCCGCGGACCACCTGGAGGTAGACCAGCGTGTAGTAGACGGCGCCGGTCATCGCGGCGCCCAGGACGGCCTGGACGCCGAAGCCGAGGCGCAGTTCGCGGATGCGGAACAGGGAGAGCGGGAGCACCGGTTCGGGCGCGGAGAGCTGCCGCCGCACGAACAGGGCGAGCGCCAGCGCCGTCGTCGCGACGAGGGCGAGGACGACGGGGGAGGACCAGGCGTACCGGTCGCCGCCCCAGTCGGTGACCAGCAGCAGGGAGCTGGAGAAGACGGCGGCGAGCGCGGCGCCCGTCCAGTCGAGCGGGCGGCGCACGTGCCGTTCGGGCAGGCGCAGGGCGACGGCGGAGCCGACCAGGACGGCGAGTCCGACCGGCAGGTTGACGTAGAAGATCCACCGCCAGCTCGCGTGGTCGGCGAGCAGCCCGCCCACCCAGGGGCCGACGGCCATCGCCGCGCCGGAGACCAGGCCGCCCGCGGTGGCGCCCTTGCCGCCGCCCTGGTCGCCTGGGCCGCGGAGGTGGGCGATGACCACCATCGTCACGCTCATCAGTCCGCCGCCGCCGAGGCCCTGCACCGCGCGGGCGGCGATGAGCTGCCCCATGGACTGGGCGGCGCCGCACAGCGCGGAGCCGACCAGGAAGACGGCGACGGCGCCGGTGAAGACGCGCCGGGGGCCGACGACGTCGCAGAGCTTGCCGTACAGCGGCAGCATCGCGGCGGAGGCCAGCGCGTAGGCGCTGACCAGCCAGGGGATCGACGCGATGCCGTGCCCGGGGTCGAGGTCGCGGACGATCGGGACGGTGGCCGCGGACACGATCTGGAGGTCGAGGATGGCCAGGACGATCGTCACGAGACAGACGAGGAGGCCGACTTTTCGCTGGGTCTCGGTCATGGGCAGCACTGTGCCGGAAATTCGTGTACCGAGTCAATATTTTATCTCGGTACACGAATCGGCCGTGGGCCGGGCCGTGCTTGGTACGGTGCCGTCATGGCTGACGGGGCGCCGGGACTGCGCGCACGCAAGAAGGCCGAGACGGCACGGCGGATCCACCGCACCGCCCTCGCGCTGTTCGACGAGCGCGGCTTCGACGAGGTCTCCGTCCAGGAGATCGCGGACGCCGCCGAGGTCTCCAAGATGACCGTCTTCAACTACTTCGGCTCCAAGGAGGACCTGCTCTTCCGGCCCATGGAGGAGCACTTCGCGGACGCCGCCCGCGCCGTCCGCGACCGGCTCCCCGGCGAGTCCGCGCTGGAGGCCGTGCGCCGCGACTTCCTGGAGATGATCGCGGCCAGGGACCCCTCGATCGGCCTGCACGCCGAACCGTTCGGCCGCCGCATCCGCCGGGTCATGATGACCACCCCCGTGCTCAGGGAACGCGCCTACGTGTCCTCCGAGAAGGGCGCGCGCGAACTCGCCGACCTGCTCGCCGAGGAGACCGGCGACGCCGTCCAGGCCCTGATCGCCGCCGCCACCCTCACCGCGGCCCGCAACGCCCTGGTCGAGGAGCACCACCGGCGCATCGACGCCGGTGAGAGCGTCGACGCGGTCGCCGCCGACGCCGCGGCCCGCGCGGCCCACGCCTTCGCCCTGGTCGACCGCGGCCTGGGCGACTACGCCCGCCGCCCGACCTGACCCACCCGCGCTTCCCCGACCCGCTCGCGCTCTCCGCGGTCCCGTCCCGCCTGCGGCCCCCAACACCCGTGACCCGGGCCGCCGCGCCCGACCCCGCTCACGCCCTCCCAGTCCTGGTCCCGCCCCCTGCCCTGCGACCCGG
>NZ_FMCI01000399.1 GCF_900091845.1 Streptomyces sp. SolWspMP-5a-2 | reverse complement strand
ACCGTCGAACCGCTCCGGGGTGAGGGCGCCGATGAGGCCGTTGTCCCCGACACCGGCCGCGTGCACGACCGCGAGCAGTCCACGGTCCGACACCAGCGAGCCCACCAGGGCGTCGAGGGCCTCGCGGTCGGCCATGTCGCAGGCGACGACCTCGACCGAGGCGCCCGACTCGCTGATGTCACGCACCAGTTCGTCGGCGCCGGGGGCGTCCATGCCACGCCGTGACGTGAGAACGAGGTCCCGCACCCCACGCTCGGCGACCAGGTACCGGGCCACCACCGCGCCCAGACCACCCGTACCACCGGTGATCAGCACAGCACCCTCACCATCCAGCGCGGGAACAACCTCCCCCGCCTCCGGCAACCGCGCCAGCCTCGGCACCAGCACCGCACCCGCACGCACCGCGACCTCGGACTCACCCGACACCACAGCCCCGACGGCCAACTCCACACCGCCCGCCGAACCATCCACGTCCACGACGGCGAAACGACCCGGGTTCTCGGCCGAAGCCGCACGCAACAGACCCCACACCGGAGCCTGCACCACATCACCCGCACCATCCACCGACACGGCACCACGCGTCACGACCACCAGCCGCGACCCAGCGAACCGCTCCTCGGCCAGCCACGAACGCACCACACCCAGCACACGGTCCAGAACGGCTCGCACACCCACCGGAACATCCACCCCGGCATCAGGCACCACGTCCAGCACCACCACACCAGGCACCTCACCACCCGGCTCCACCACCTCCGACCACACAGCCCACGCAGGAGCCCCAGCAGCCGACGCGGCCACCGGCACCCACTCGGTGCCGTACAGCGCACCCGATTCGGCGGAGGCGGTGCCGAGTTGGGCGGAGTCGACCGGGCGGCTCACCATGGAGCCGACCGTGAGGACGGGGGCGCCGGTGAGGTCGGCGACGCGGATGTCCATGCCTCCGTCGTCGGAGGTGGTGATCCGGACGCGGACGGCGGCGGCGCCGACGGCGTGCAGGGAGACGCGGTTCCAGGCGAACGGGATGACCGTGGTGCCGTCGTCGGAGGCGTTGCTGTCGTTGAGGATGGCCGCGTGCATCGCGGCGTCCAGGAGCGCCGGGTGCAGACCGAACCGGCCCGCCTCCGCCGACTCCGACTCGGGGAGCGCCACTTCGGCGAAGAGTTCGCCGCCCCGCACCCAGGCGGCCCGCAGGCCCTGGAAGACGGGGCCGTAGCCGTAGCCGCGGTCGCTGAACACGTCGTACGCGTCCTCGACCGGCAGCACCTCGGCACCCGCCGGAGGCCACTCCGCCAGGTCGGACCCGGCGGCGACGGCCGTCTCCGTGAGGAAGCCGGTGGCGTGCGTGGTCCAGTCCTGCTCGGTGCCCTCGGGCCGCGAGTAGACGGCGACCGTACGGCGGTCCGCCGCGCGCGGTCCGACGATCACCCGGACCTGGACGCCGCCCCGCTCGGGCAGCACCAGCGGTCCGGCGAGGGTCAGTTCGTCGAGGGTCGGGCAGTGCGCCGACTCGCCTGCCGCGAGGGCCAGTTCGACGAGGACGGCGCCGGGCAGCAGCACCCGGCCGAGGACCACGTGGTCGGCGAGCCAGGGCTGCGCCTCCACGGACAACCGACCGGTCAGGACGACACCACCGGAGTCCGGGAGCGTCACGACCGCGCCGAGCAGCGGATGGTCCGCCGCGTCGAGTCCGGCGCTGCTCGCGGCGGGGGCGCCGTCGGTGGCGGTGAGCCAGTAGCGGGAGCGCTGGAAGGCGTAGGTCGGCAGGTCGACGGCGCGGGCGCCGGTACCGGCGAAGAAGCCCGCCCAGTCGACGGTGCTTCCCGCCGTGTGCAGGTGGGCGAGGGCGGTGAGGAGGGCGTCGGTCTCGGCGCGGCCCTTGCGGGCGGCCGGTACCAGCAGCGTCTCGGTGGAGCCGTCGCCGTCCCGGTCGCCGTCGAGGCAGGTCCGGGCCATGCCGGTCAGGACCGCCTCGGGGCCGATCTCGACGCAGCGGTCCACGCCCGCGTCGCGCAGGGCGGCGACGCCGTCGGCGAAGCGGACGGCCGCGCGGACGTGGTCGACCCAGTAGTCCGCGGTGGTGAGTTCGCCGCCGCGGGCGATCCGGCCGGTCACGTTGGAGACGACGGGCAGGCCGGGCTCGCGGTAGGAGAGCCGGGCCGCGACCTCGCGGAACGCGTCCAGCATCGGGTCCATCAGCGGGGAGTGGAAGGCGTGCGAGACGCGCAGCGCGCTGACCCGACGGCCCTGCTCGCGGAAGTGCGCGGCGATGGCGTCGACGGAGGCCGCGACGCCCGAGATCACCACGGAGGCGGGCCCGTTGACGGCGGCGATCGACACGTCCTCGACGGACTCCAGGTGCGCCAGCACCTCGGCCTCCGTCGCCTCGACCGCCGTCATCGCGCCCCCGGCCGGGAGCGCCTGCATCAGCCGGCCGCGGGCGGCCACCAGGGCGCAGGCGTCGGCCAGGGAGAACACCCCGGCGACGTGGGCCGCGGCGATCTCGCCGATGGAGTGCCCGGCGACCAGGTCGGGGGTGATGCCCCAGGACCCGAGCAGCCGGTGCAGGGCGACCTCGAAGGCGAACAGGGCGGCCTGGGCGTGGACCGTGCGGTCCAGCGTCTCGGCGTCCTCGCCCCAGACGACCTCGCGCAGCGGGCGGTCCAGGTGCTCGTCGAGGGCGGCGCACACGGCGTCGAACGCCTCGGCGAAGACCGGGAAGGCGGCGTACAGGTCGCGGCCCATGCCGAGGCGCTGCGAGCCCTGCCCGGTGAAGAGGAAGGCGGTCGTGCCGACGGAACGGGCGGTGCCGGTCACCACACCGGGGGCGTCCTCGCCCGCGGCCAGGGCGCGCAGCCCGGTGAGCAGTTCCGCCCGGTCGGCGCCGAGCACCGTCGCCCGGGATTCGAGCGCGGTACGGGAGGTGGCCAGCGCGTACGCGATGTCCAGGGGGTCCGTGCCGGGGCGCCGCTCCAGATCCTCGGCCAGGCGGGCGGCCTGGGCGCGCAGGGCCTCGGGGGTGGCACCGGTCACCGTCCACGGCAGGACGGCGGGAGCGTGGTCACCGGTCGGCGCGTCAGGCTCCTCGGCGGCCGGGGCGGGGCCCTGCTCCAGGACGACGTGCGCGTTGGTGCCGCTGAGGCCGAACGCGGAGACGGACGCCCGGCGCGGCTGCCCGGTGACCGGCCACGGCCGTTCCTCGGTGACCAGCTCGGCGCGGCCCTCGGTCCAGTCGACGTGCGGCGACGGACGGTCCACGTGCAGGGTGCGCGGCACCGTGCCGTGCTCCATCGCCATGACCATCTTGATGACGCCCGCGACACCGGCGGCGGCCTGCGCGTGACCGATGTTGGACTTGATGGAGCCCAGCAGCAGCGGCCGGTCCTCCGGGCGGTCCTGGCCGTAGGTGGCCAGCAGCGCCTGCGCCTCGATCGGGTCACCCAGGGTGGTGCCGGTGCCGTGCGCCTCGACGACGTCCACCTCGGAGGCGGCGAGTCCGGCGCCCTGGAGGGCCTGGCGGATCACCCGCTGCTGGGAGGGGCCGTTGGGCGCGGTGAAGCCGTTGGAGGCGCCGTCCTGGTTGACGGCGGTGCCCTTGACGACGGCGAGGACCTTGTGCCCGTTGCGCACGGCGTCCGACAGCCGCTCGACGAGGAGCACGCCGACGCCCTCGGACCAGCCGACGCCGTCCGCCGCGCCCGCGAACGCCTTGCAGCGGCCGTCGACGGACAGTCCGCGCTGGCGGCTGAACTCGACGAACATGCCGGGCGTCGACATCACGGTGGCGCCACCGGCGACCGCGAGGGAGCACTCGCCCGACCGCAGGGCCTGCACGGCGAGGTGCAGGGCGACCAGGGAGGAGGAGCAGGCCGTGTCCACGGTGACGGCCGGGCCCTCCCAGCCGTAGGTGTAGGAGAGACGGCCGGAGACCACGCTGCCGCCCGCGGTGCCGGAGGGCGACACGTTCAGCGCGTAGTCGTGGTACATGACGCCGGCGAAGACGCCGGTCCTGCTGCCCTTGAGGGTCGCCGGGTCGATGCCCGCCCGCTCCAGCGCCTCCCACGAGGTCTCCAGCAGCATGCGCTGCTGCGGGTCCATGTAGAGGGCCTCGCGGGGCGAGATGCCGAAGAATCCGGGGTCGAACTGGGCGGCGTCGTGCAGGAAACTGCCGCGCCGCGTGTAGCTCTTGCCCTCCTTGCCCGGCTCCGGGTCGTACAGGCCCTCGATGTCCCAACCCCGGTCGCCCGGCAGGTCGGAGACGGTGTCGACGCCGTCCATGACCAGGCGCCACAGCTCCTCGGGGGTGGTCACCCCGCCGGGGTAGCGGCAGGCCATGCCGACGATGGCGATGGGCTCGTCGTCGACGCGGGCCCCGCCGCGCACCGGCTCGGCCGTCCGCACGCTCTCGCCGACGAGGCGGGAGGTGATGTGCTCGGTGACGGCGAGGGCGTTGGGGTGGTCGAAGACGAGGGTCGCGGGAAGCCGCAGCCCGGTCAGGGAGTTGAGGTGGTTGCGGAGTTCGGTGGCGGCCAGGGAGTCGAATCCGAGCTCCTGGAAGGCCCGTTCGGCGCCGATCGCCTCGGCGGAGCCGTGTCCGAGGACCGCGGCGACCTGCGAGCGCACCAAGTGCAGGACGGCACGGTGCCGTTCGGCCGCCGGGAGCGCCGCGAGACGCTGCGCGGCCGACCCGTCGAGCGCCGACCCCGTGGTGACGACGGCGGCGGCGGACCTGCGCGCGGGGGCGAGGCCCCGGAGCAGC